>JALZVB010000163.1 GCA_023300835.1 Saprospiraceae bacterium
CCATATTCTGCTACGACATCATCAGGATTCACAACGTTATAATAACGCTTCGACATTTTGCCCACTTCAGAAACTGTAGTAAACTTAAAGTCATCTGGAAGTGCATCTAATTGATATATTTTATCATTATCTCCAACTATTTTAGCTTTTGCGTAGTCAGGTCTCCATGCTAGAAATTGCCCAATGCTTTCTTTATCAAGATGAGATTCTTTAGTCCCATATTCTTTTACAAAATCTACATGAATAGGAATATTGGCATAACTCTGGTAATCGTATTTCTGTGTTAAAGAAGCACTGAAAAAAGTGTTTTCCCCCTTGAACTTACCCAATGGCATAAATTCAATAACACCTTGAATCATCCCTTGGTTAATTAGTTTTTTGAACGGTTCCGTAGTCGGCAGGTAACCTAAATCAAAAAGAAACTTATGCCAACATCTAGCGTATAATAAATGCGCCACAGCATGCTCAGATCCACCTACATAGAGGTCAACGTCTTTCCAATATTCTAGTGCCTCATTAGATGCAAATGCCTTAGGGTTATGAGGATCCATATACCTTAGGTAATACCATGATGATCCTGCAACTGCTGGCATGGTATCAGTCTCCCTTCTACCATCTTTAGTAACCACCCAATCTTCTAATCTTGATAAAGGAGATCGTCCATCTTTAGTGGGTTTGAAGTCATCTGTTTTAGGAAGGATAACTGGAAGTTCGTCATAACTAACTGCGGTAGGAATTCCATCTTTATAAATAATAGGAAATGGTTCTCCCCAGTATCTTTGTCTACTAAAATTAGCATCACGCATTTTGTAGTTTACCTTGACACTACCTGCTTTCCTGGAAACAAGTTCTTCGGACATTTTGTTTAAGGCATCTTTTATACTCAGATCATTGAGGAAGTCAGAGTTCATAAGGTGTCCTACTTTGTCTTCCTTTTTGGCTTTAGGAAATTTGCTCTGATCTACAACTTGTATTATTTCTATACCATACTTGTTAGCAAACACTTCGTCTCTAGAGTCATCTGATGGCACTGCCATAATAGCCCCAGTTCCATAATCCATAAGGACATATTCTCCTATCCAGATCGGTACTTTTTTATTATTGAATGGGTTAATCGCATATGCTCCTGTAAATACGCCAGTAACTTCTTTAGACTCAGACATTCTTTCTATGTCAGATCTTGCATTCACGTAACTGAGATACTCCTTAACACTATTCTTTTGTTCAGGAGTTGTTATTATGTTTACTAGCGGATGCTCTGGAGCCACAACCATAAACGTCGCTCCGAAAATCGTATCAGGCCTAGTTGTAAATATCTCAAGCTTTTCCTCGGATTTATCAATACCAAAATGGACAGTACATCCTTTAGACTTTCCTATCCAATTCCGTTGAATGCTCTTAAGTGAACTACTCCAATCTAAATCTTCTAGATCGCTAAGTAATCTCTCTGCATAAGCTGTTGTTCTCAGAGCCCACTGTGTCATAGCTTTCTTCTCGATAGGATGTCCTCCTCTTTCAGATACCCCATCTTTTATCTGATCATTGGCCAGTACTGTTCCTAGTGCAGAACACCAATTGACATATCCTACTTTGCGATAAGCTAATCTATAGTTAGCAAGTATTTCAAACTTTTCTTTTTCACTTTTGCTATTCCAATCTTTTGCGCTAAAACTGTTCTCATAGGTATTAAAAGCATTAACATTATCAGTACCATTCTTTCCAAAGCTCTCAACAAGTTTAGAAATAGGCTGTGCCTTGTTAGTTCCTAGATCAAAATAGTGTTCAAACAACTGAGTAAATATCCACTGTGTCCATTTGTAATATTCTGGATTACAAGTTGTAACCTCTCTGTCCCAATCAAATGAGAAACCAATATTACCGAGTTGTTCTTTGTAACGTGTAATGTTTTCCTTTATAGAATCTTGAGGATGAATCCCAGTAGCAATAGCATATTCCTCAGCGGGTAGACCAAATGCATCAAAACCAATAGGGTGGAGTACATTAAATCCCTTCAATCTTTTATATCTAGCAAATATATCAGAAGCAATGTAACCTAGTGGATGTCCTACATGTAATCCTGCACCAGATGGGTATGGGAACATATCGAGTACATAATATTTGGGTTTGTCAGAAGCATTATGAACTTTATATAACTTATCGTCCTTCCACTTCTTCTTATATTCTGATTCTATTTCTTTAAAGTCGTAATTCATTATTATCCTTATTGGGTATTTCTATTTAAAAATTCTTCTTTGGAATGAAACTGGAACGCCATTTCTAACTCCATATTTCTCTATCCATCTGTTTTTATCGTCTTTTTTTGTGATTTTATAACTTTCTGCTAAAAAGACTTCACCATCTTCATTTGCACCATTTAAAACAACTTCGTTACCGTATTCATCATAACCAAATGAAAAGACCCGTTGTGCTTTGCCTTGGATATTTAGAATCTTTTTTGAAGTTCTGTAGCCTTTATCATTGTATGTATAAGTCTCAGTTCTCAACATTTCTTTGGTAGCACCATCAAATCCCACTCTAATTGTTACGAGATCGTTTTCATACATTAAATTGTAGTATGATAATAGGTTATTGTCAGGAGCATAATAATTAGAAACACCAGTATCACCGTTTCTAGTTATTATTTCATACCCTTTCAATTTGTTAGAAACATCATAAAATTCTTGCTTTACAAGCTCATTAGAATTTTCATAGTACTTTATGTCTTTATATGTTAAATCAGTAATTTTTTCATTACCACCATTAACCTCAACTTTAAATATTTCTAAACTTTCACTCTTTAGACTAATCTGGCTTTTAGCCTCTTCTTTACAACTCAGGACAAACAACAATGAAACTATT
>JALZVB010000164.1 GCA_023300835.1 Saprospiraceae bacterium
TCCCTACTTCGGTAGAAACATAAAAACAGGCATCCTCTTGCATCGTATCTTGAACAGAATAGATATTATAAGTATAGCCTTTATCCTCTCGAATATTACTCATTAAGCGAGAACCAAAATAACCTCCTAGCACCGTATTTAAAACAGTAAAACCACTATAGTCTTCATGATTTCTAGTGATGGCTTTCTTACCAATTCTAATAGCCTTTTGTAAGGAATCTGGTATTAGAAATTCTACCTTTTTAGCTTTGATAAGTGGAGGCGCAGGGAAAATGGGATTCGTTTTGATTCCCGTAGGTAATTGCCCTAGATGCTGATCTAATAATTGAATAATCGTATCATCAATCTTGCCACTTAAAAAAATGGAGCAATTTTGAGCATGAAAATTCGTCTTAAAATGCTGTACTAGATCTGCTTTTTGAAGCTGGTCATAACTTTCCTCAGAACTATTATATCCATAAGGGTGAGTTTCTCCAAACATTAATTCTGTGATCTTTCGATAAGCAACCACATCATTTTTAGTTAGATCTACCTGCATCCGTCTTTTGCTATTCTTTTTGAAAGTCTCCAGTTCTTGCTCAGGGAAAATAGGTGTGGTCAATAGTTCTTTCACTAAGCCAATGAGCTTTGGAAAGTGCTTATTCATAGAATAGTAGACTAAACTAGAATAGTCCAAGCTAGTCGGCAAACTAATCGTCGCACCATAAAAATCAATCATTTCTGCAATTTCTCCAGAGGAAAAAGAAGCAGTACCTTCCCTAAGCATTCGACTAGTCGCCCTAGATGCTAATTGCTTGTGCTCAAAAGGCCTCCCAGCGCGAATGATGACCTGCATTTTCATGACCGCTTGCGTCCCCATATTGGTCACATACAAAGGAATACCATTCGATAGTTTCAATTCTTGTGGAACAGGAAGCGGTATTTTAGTTAAGGTCTTTATTGGCGGTTGTGTCGTTCTATCTAGGATCATTGCTTTTTTAGAGAGAAATACCCTCTGCAACTCTCCGTCTCTACGTTCTATTTTATTTCCCGAAGGGAAAAAAGAATAACTATCTGTCGCATTCCTTTGGAATGTTAGTTAGTATTGAACGCAGAGACGGGGAGTTGCAGGGTTTTTTCGTAAAAAAATATAGTAGCGCAAAAGTAGAAGGTATTGTAGACACAAGGGAGGAAAAACGTGGATATTTTCGCTCTTCACCAAGCTATTTTTGTCCTTTAGGAAGATACACGCTTAATTCCTTCTTATTTCCATCAAAAGTTATCCACATTTTGTTGATTTCTAATTTATCAAAAGTAGTTAAGAAGGTGTATTTTTGTGACTATAAATAAATGGATAACTTTGGAGCGATTTTCTATTGTTGTACTATTTATTTCTCTTACACTAAGCATAATACAAGCATATGAAATTTAGCATTTCTTCTACTCAACTATTATCGCAATTACAGATTGCAGGTGGTGCAATAGGATCTAATCCCGTTTTACCAATACTAGAAGACTTTTTATTTTCTATCAAAGGAGATAAGCTAACGATTACGGCTACAGACTTGGAGACAACGATTATTACGAAAGTAGAGGTCATGTCATCAGATAAAGACGGGGTAGTGGCTATTCCTGCAAGAATTTTATTGGATACGCTTAAAGCTTTACCTCAACAACCTATTACTTTTACGATAGACGAGGAGACTTATGCGATTGAAATTAAATCTGCTTATGGTAAGTATAAATTGGCAGGGGAGAATGGGCAAGATTATCCAAAAATTCCAGAATCGGATGAGGTAGATTCTATCAGTTTAGATTCGGCTGTATTGGCACATGGTATTTCCAAGTCTTTATTTGCAACGAGTAATGATGAATTACGACCTGCAATGACAGGAGTTTATTTTCAAGTTGATTTTGGAAAATTAATACTAGTTGCCACGGATGCTCACAAATTAGTAAAATATACGTTTAATAATCTTAATAGCGAAGTATCTACTTCCTTTATCGTTCCTAAAAAAGCATTAACGCTTTTGAAAAATGCCTTACCTGGAGAAGGAATGGCAAAAATATCTTTCAATAAAGCGAATGCCTTTTTTGCATTTGATGATATGCAAATCATCTGTCGTTTGATCGACGCACGATACCCAGATTATAATGCAGTAATTCCAGTAGATAATCCGAATGATTTGACTGCAACTAGAGCAGATCTACAAAATTCATTGAAGCGAATCGCTATTTATGCGAATAAAACGACCAATCAAGTCGTATTGAATATTCAAGACGGCAGTTTGACAGTATCCGCAGAGGATTTAGATTTCTCTAATGCAGCTACCGAGCAGTTAACTTGTACTTATAATGGCGATCCGATGACGATTGGCTTCAATGCTAAATTCTTAGTAGAGATGCTAGGGGTATTGGATTCGGAAGAAATTAAAATAAACTTATCGACTCCTACCCGAGCAGGAATCTTAGTTCCTGTAGAGGAATTAGAAAATCGAGAAATTTTGATGTTGGTAATGCCTGTTATGTTGAGTAACTAGATTAAACGGTTACTAAGGTATTCTAAAATAAAAATCTCCTACTTTTGTTAAAAAGTAGGAGGTTTTTGTTTTGAGGTATAGCTATAAGGGATTTATTCCAACTAGATGTAATTCAACACGGAACTACTTCGTAGTCACGCGGATGGAACGGATTTTTGTAGGTCGTGAGTGATGTTGACAAATTAATTCGTGTAAATTTCGTAGATACTTTTGTGCCTGTCTGGCAATATGACAGATTGAATTATGCTTATTTAGCAATATAAGTTTTAATAAAAAACAATGAGTTTAGAAACTGATTTAAATACCCGCGCAGGGAGTATCTGCGAACTATGCGCAGCTACAGAGAACCTGAATGTTTATGCTGTTCCAGAAGCACCTACAACAGGACTAGACGGTCATGCATTAGTTTGCACAACTTGTCAAACGCAATTGGAAGATGCGGAGGCAGTCGATCCAAATCACTGGCGTTGCTTGAATGATAGTATGTGGAATACGGAGCCTGCAGTACAAGTACTAGCATGGCGAATGTTACACCGATTAAAAGGCGAAGGTTGGCCAGCGGATTTATTGGAAATGATGTATACGGAACCAGCCACTTTAAAATGGGCAAAGGCTACGGAAACAGAAGAGGGTGAGGAAAAAATAGTGCATAAAGATGCGAACGGCAATATCTTACAGGCAGGCGATACGGTAAGTTTGACTCAAGATTTGAATGTGAAAGGGTCTAGTTTTACGGCTAAAAGAGGAACTGCCGTAAGAAGAATATCTTTAGTGTTTGATAATCCAGAGCATATAGAAGGAAAGATCAATGGACAACAAATTGTCATTTTGACGAAAT
>JALZVB010000165.1 GCA_023300835.1 Saprospiraceae bacterium
ATACCTGTAGGTGCTGGACTTAAATTTAAATTAAATCATTACCCTTTTATTTAGGGATAAAAAATATAGCAGATGAGAAATATAAAATTTTCAGTGCTTGTCGTTTTCATGTTCTTAGGATTGACGCCGCTTATGGCCTGGATCGGTCCTGATCATAAAAAAGACATTGCACCTGCCGATAATTCTAATATTGAAGATATAAGATTGGGCTTACGTGCCCCCTGTCCTGCTTCTAATGAGCAGACAATTATGGAAGTCAATAACGTAAGGGTTACCTTACTCGTAGGAGGAGATGTATGGTGGAATAAAACTGATGGTAGATATGTTGTACCTAAGCCACCCGTTGGTTCTAGTACAGAGGAAGTATCATCTATTTTTGCAGGTGGTGTATGGTTAGGGGGATTAGATCCCAGTGGTAACCTTAAAGTAGCTGCTTCTGACTATCCAACGGGTAACACAACTGATTATTACCCAGGCCCATTAGATCCAGAAACGGGTGCTACAGATGATATTATCTGTAATCAGTGGGCAGATTTTTTTAAAGTACAGGGCGATGCTGTTAGGAAAGTAGTAAGAGATTATGATAATGCTATAGCAAGTGGACTTGAATTTGAGGCAGATTCTATTCCAGATGACGTCTTATTCTGGCCAGGCCAAGGTAATGTGAATTTTTTCAACAAATTTGGTTTTGATTTACCAGATAATGGTGCAGGTCTAGGTTCATTCTGGGATAACAATAGTGACGGTGTATATAGCCCTATCCAAGGTGATTTTCCTACTATAGATATTAGAGGATGTGAGCCAGAAACCAGAAAAGAAGCGAGAGAATTAATACCAGATGAAATGATTTTCTGGATATATAATGATGCAGGAGATATTCACAGATTATCAAGAGCGGACAATATAAACATGGAAGTTCAAGTACAAGCTTTTGCTTATGCTACCAATGATGAAATTAATGATATGACGTTTATGCGTTATAAATTGATAAACAGGGCAAAGGATGATATCAGGAATACCTACTTTGGTATGTGGGCAGATCCAGATCTAGGTTGTTCTATTGATGATTATTCTGGTAGCGATGTTGGTCGTGGATTGGCATATACTTATAATCAAGATGCTATAGATGGAGAAGGTACTGGTGATAACTGTACAGGTGGGGTACCTACTTATGGAAGTACTATACCTCTAGTGGGTACAGATTATTTTAGAGGACCTACAGCCCCAAAAGTCATTGACGATAGCAACGGGGACTTACATACTGTTTCTATTGCGGATGTTTATAGTCCATTTTTAGGAATTGAAGTTGGTGATACAGTATTTATAAGAAATCCACAGATAGATCCTTCAACTGGTTTATTTGAAGATACTGACTTTAATGTAGAGTTGGGGATGTCTTCATTTATGTATTATAACAGAAACACAGGTGGAGTAGATATAAATACTACTGATCCTTCATTGCCAGAACATTATTATAATTACCTCAGAGCTAGATGGTTGAATGATGAACCATTAACAGTAGGTGGGACAGGATTCAATGCTGGAAGTGTAGACACGACAAGTTTTGCCTTTCCGGATCCACCTGCTAACCCAGATGGCTGGTCAATGGCTGCGGAGACATTAGGTGCAGGGGACAGAAGAACACTACAGACATCAGGTCCTTTCTTACTTAAGCCAGGCGCCGTAAATGAGCTTATTGTAGGTGTGGTATGGGTTCCAGACGTTAGACATCCAGAGCCAGCTTTGACAAAGTTGACTACAGCAGATGATATTGCACAAGGTTTATTTGACAATTGTTTTGATATTATAGATGGTCCAGATGCGCCTACAGTTTGCCCTATAGCGTTAGACCAAGAAATAATATTGGTTCTACATAATGACACTTTGGAGTCAAACAATGCTAGAGAAGCGTATAGTGAAGTTGATATACTTGCTGGTGACGATATTCCCGATTCACTTAAAACGTACCTATTTGAAGGATATATAATTTATCAGTTAGTAGATGAAACTGTTTCTCCACAGGAGTTTAGAAATATAGAAAGAGCTCGAATAGTAGGACAAGTTGATATAAAGAATGGGATTTCTACACTATATAATTGGGAAAGTACAATTGATCCTAATCCATTGTTGACGCCACAAGATGCTATATTATGGTTTCCTGTTAATCAGATAGATGGTAACGATACTGGAATAGAAAACACTTTCAGATTAACAAATAGTGCTTTTGATAATGGAGGTAGATTACTTAATCATACGAGATATTATTATGCGGCTGTTGCATATGCACATAATAACTACGAAACATTTAATCCTAATGATCCTAGTCTTACGCAGCAGAATCCATATCTAGAAGGAAGAGGGAACATTAGTACATATGAAGTGATCCCAAGACCAAACGTTTATACGGGCTTAAATGCAGCCTATGGAGATGGGGTACCTGTAAGGAGATTATCTGGTGCAGGTAATGGTGGTAATGTGCTGGACATGGAAGAAAGTATGTATGATGAGATATTAAGTGGTACTAATGATGGTACCGTACGATATAAGTCTGGAGCAGGGCCAATAGCAATAAAGATCTACAACCCGCTTGAAGTTCAAGATGGCCGATTCAAACTAGAAATTGTAGGTGAACACTTTGAACAACCTTTCTGTGAGTTAGAAACTGAAGCAACTTGGTTATTAACTAATGTGGATACAGGCGAGGAAATAGCTTCTGATAGAACGATAGAAGCACTTAATGAGCAAATTATTGCTGAATTTGGATTCTCTATTTCTATTGTACAAACACCAGAAGTAGGAAGTAAAATTGATAACAGCAATGGAGCACTCTCTGCTAGAATAGAGTATGCTGATCCTAGTGGTTCTGCATGGTTTGATGGGATAAGAGATAATGGTGCCGGTTTAGTGCAGAGGGAAGGTATAGAAAGGCCTGGGGCAAATTTCTTCTTTACTCAAATATTCGATTACATGCATACGGGAGATGACTTTGAGGATGCTAATCTTGATCTTGATCCAGATCCTACAAGGTCTTTCTCTAATCTAGGAGATGGTTACTGGACTCCATTCATGTTAGCATCAGCCGATAATGGAGTATACCTCACACCTTCTTGGATAGATGGACAAAGAACTGTAATTCCTTCTAACGGTAGTCCAATCAGGAATCTTAATAATGTAGATATTGTATTTACATCTGATAAATCTAAATGGTCTAGATGTGTCGTTGTAGAAACAAATACTGATGATTTCACCTTTGGGGAAACAAAGATTTTCGATGATGGACTTGTGTCTACAGGTAACCCATTAAGTTTGGATCTTAGAGAAATGCCATCTATTGATAAAGATGGTAACGCTGCAATACCAGAATCAGGATCTTCTGACAATGAAAATGACGCTAACTATAACAGTGATTTTGGTTTAAGTTGGTTCCCAGGATATGCCGTAGATGTAGAAACAGGAAATCGATTAAATATTTTCTTTGGTGAAAACTCTAGATTCAACGAGACTTCAGTTGACATCTTAATAGAAGAAGATATAGAGGATATAGGTCGAAACTGTGGATGTAATCTAACTAGAGGAGATAATGAACCAGTTACCCCTCCAGATCAATCTGAAGAAAATGACATTCATATAAATACTGAAACAGGAGAAATCTTTACTATTATTCTTGAGGATAGAATATCGAATGGGGATACTATGCAAGTTAAAGTATGGACTAGAACAGATGATGAATTAGACTTACAACTCACTACGGATACTAATGGGAATGACATGAAGTACAATCCTACAAGTACATTGTTTAGAGATAATGATATAAGACCTAATCTTACTGGAGGTTTAGATAACCTTGATCCGATAAGTGCTGGTGGTCAACATTATATCTATGTAACAAGAGAAGAGTATGATGGTTGTCAAGGAATTTTAGAAAGATGGAATAGACCAGGTCAAGAATTCAGATCTAAAATAGATATTTACAGGTCTGTAACTTGGACTGCGATGTCTTATGTAGCGCCAGGTGAAGAAATATTATCTTACGCAGATGGTGTAGTACCTAATGATGTTACTATGAAATTGAGAGTTGATAATCCTTACAATTTGGAAACACAGTTCAGACTTCGAGCTTCTACTGATGAATGTAACTTGGTAGAAGGACAACCTATATATGAATTTGACATTGTCGGACTGCAAGCAGAAGAACTTACAAGTGTAGAATTGGAAACGGCTCTTGATGATGTCAAGGTTGTGCCTAATCCTTACTTTGCAAACTCAGCATATGAGACATCTCAACGTGACAAGAGAGTTAAAATCACTAATGTGCCTAATACAGCAACAGTGACTATTTATTCACTTGATGGAAAATTTGTAAAAAGATTCAACAGAGCAGAGGAAGTTGTCAGAAGAGGAGGTGCTAATCCTGGGGTAAGATTCTCACAAGTTCAACCTGATATAGAATGGGATCTTGAGAATGGAGCTGGTATTCCTATTGCAAGTGGTGTTTATCTTATACATGTTGTGGACGAGTCTACTGGATTTGAAAAAACCATTAAATGGTTTGGCGTAAGTAGAAAATTTGATCCAACAGGATTGTAATTATTAAGCTAATAAAGAAATAACTATGAAATTTTTATATAAAATAACATTAGCGGTTTGTGTTGTACTTGTAGGAGCTTCAGTTCTTACAGCTGGTAATCCTGATAGACAAGGAGAAGCTGGTGCCGCGGAATTGTTACTCAACCCCTGGGCAAAAAGCTCAGGTTTACATTCTATGAATACTAGTACAGTCAGTGGAGTAGAGGCGATGACACTTAATATTGCTGGACTTACAAGGCTAGTTAATAGAAAAGAAATAATTGTAGCAAACACAAGATTGTATGAAGGTTCAGGCCTAAAGGTCAATGCCTTAGGATATGGGGCAAGAGTGGGTAACTCTGGCGCATTTGGTATTAGTGTTATGTCTGTAGATTTTGGAGATATAGAAGAAACAACTGTAGATAATCCAGGTGGAACAGGAACGACATTTTCACCTTCTTTTGTAAACATAGGTATAGGTTATTCTTATATGTATGAGAATAAGATATCTGTAGGTTTTCTCCTTAGAGGTATATCTGAATCATTAAATAATGTAAGTGCCTTTGGGTTTGCTATTGATGCAGGTGTACAATATATCTCTGGAAATTTCAGACTAGGTATATCTCTTAAAAATGTGGGTTCGCCTATGACATTCTCTGGAGAAGGTTTGTCTACATCAGCTACACTAGAGAATGGGGTACCTTTAAATCTAGATCAGAGAGTTCAGAGATTTGAATTACCATCAGTGTTGAATATGGGATTATCTTATGACTTCAATATTACAGAGGATCTATTGTTCAGAACGTTGGGTAACTTTACATCCAATGCCTTTTCTAGAGATCAGATAGGCGTAGGAGCAGAAATAGAATTCAATGAGATGTTTACCGTAAGGGCAGCATACAAGCAAGAGTTAAGCTCTGATTCTGAAAAAGAGAATGTATATACAGGACTTGCTGCTGGTATTTCAGTAGACCTTCCTTTTAATAAGGAAAGTGCTAATAGAATAGGAATTGATTATGCTTACAGAACGACAAGTCCATGGAGAGGAACACATAACTTCTCTATAAGATTGTCTTTATAATAAGTGGTTAGATCACTACATCATTGAGATGTAAGTCTATTCCTTCAATATAGTAAAACACGTTTCTGATATCATCGGGAACGTGTTTTATTTTTTTAAAGTAAAAAGTAATAAATTTGTCTTCTCAAAAGCAAACTTTACAATAAATCAGTATACAATGGCATTCAATTACATGACTCAGAGTGGTTACGATGAACTTAAGGATAGGCTCATGGACCTTAAAACCACAGGTAGATCTAACGCTGCAAAAGCAATCGGAGAGGCCAGAGAGAAAGGTGATCTTTCTGAAAATGCAGAGTATGATGCTGCAAAAGATGCTCAGGGTATGTTAGAAGCTAAAATCAGCGAGTTAGACAAGTTGATGTCTAATGCTCGTGTACTCGATGAGACAACACTAGACCTATCTCAAGTGACTGTGTTGTCATCCGTTAGGCTAAAGAACCTTAAGATTAATAAAGAGATGGTATATCATCTTGTTTCCAAAGCTGAGTCAGATCTAAAGAAAAAGAAGATATCTGTAGATTCTCCATTAGGAAGTGGATTGCTAGGGAAGAAAGTAGGTGAGGTGGCTGAGATTACTACACCAGGTGGTATTATGCAATTTGAGGTAATGGAAATATTTATAGACTAGTGCCTAGTATATTTACTAAAATAATAAATGGGAATATTCCCTGTTATAAAGTAGCAGAAGATGATAAGCACCTCGCTTTTCTGGACATCAACCCCATGACAGAAGGCCATACGCTAGTGATCCCTAAGGAAGAAGTAGATTATATTTACGACTTAGATGATATTGCATTATCAGAGTTGAACTTATTCGCTAAAAAGGTGGCAATAGCTATCTCCAAGGTAATCACCTGCAAGAGAGTAGGTTCTATGGTAATAGGGACAGAAGTGCCACATGCGCATATACACTTATTACCATTCAAGCAGGAATCAATATTCAACATTACAGCCCCAAAACTTCAAATAGAACCTGCAAAGATGAAAGCTATTGCAGAGAGTATTTCTGCTGTTGTGGAATATTAATGCAGATGTTCCTGGACTATACTATTTTACTCTGTTAGGGTTTTCTTTAATAAAGCTTTTCCAACTGTTACTCTTTTTTCCTGAAGTAACTATACCACCTCTAGATATCTGATGATAATGACATACAGCTGCGCCTAGCGCATCAGTCGCATCTAAATAATGGTCTTTTACATTGAAATGGAGCATGTGTTTAAGTAGAGCTGCAACTTGTTCCTTAGATGAATTTCCACTGCCTGTGATCGACTGTTTAATCTTCTTAGGGGCATACTCAGTTATATCTATTCCCATTGTCATAGCTGCAGCCATGCAGACGCCTTGAGCTCGTCCTAACTTTAACATAGACTGTACATTCTTTCCAAAAAACGGAGACTCTATAGCCATGTGAGTGGGTAGATAAGTCTCAATAATCTCTTGTAATTGGAGAAAGATTTCTTTTAATTTGGTTTGATGATCTTTGAGCTTCTCAAGGCGCAATACACCTATATCTTGTACGATAGGTTTAGGGCCAGAAATATCTAATATCGCATAACCTAGAACATTAGTCCCAGGATCTATACCAATAATTTTTGAAGGCTTAATAATGTACTTTTATGTAATGTAATTAATATGAATAGGTAAATATATCCATACTATACATATAATGCTTTATTGTTATGTTATATCATTTTATTGTAATCGCATATGACCAGATTACCTAAGTCTGTATTCTATTTACTTGTTATAGTCGTCGGGACATTATTCCTGATGATGATATACAATAGGTTATTTATTGATCATGATATTGTTAACGTTCTAGAAGGTGTTTCTTGGCCATCATCGTTTTCTCAGGTTTTCTTATTATTTATAGTAGTTGTCCTTGCTTTTTTTAATGTTCTTCTTGAATCGTATAAATGGCATAATTTGATTGCCTGGGGTAATAACCTCAATATATGGATATCGATAAAATCAATTCTTGTTGGTTTTTTTTATGGGACCATTACTCCATTTCAATTAGGGGACTATCCAGGGAGATTGACTTATATTGATCAGAGCTTGAGGTCAACAGCTTTGTCAGCAACATGGGTGAGTAGTGTTACCCAGAACATATGTAATGTCACTGTAGGGATAATAGGAATCATGTTACTTAGCGCTAAAGTAGATTTCATTGACATCCATAATAGTCTAACTGTTCTCATAGGCGCATTGACAATTATCTTTTCTATTGTTACATTGTTTTCGATAGATAAGATAACAAGGTGGGCATCTAGGCTTAAATTTTTAGAAAGATTTGACATTCAAGAAGTCCATTTTAGTGGCTTAATGATTTCTAAAAACTTATTATTATCTCTACTTCGTTATGCAACTTACGTTGTACAATACTATCTTCTGTTATGTTTTTGGGGTTTGGAAATGAGCATGTTAGATGGTTTTATGGCTATAGCATCTATCTATTTACTACAGTCGTTAATTATTGTACCTGCTTCTATAAGTTTACTGGCAAGAGGAGGAATTGCTCTTTTTATTTTTTCTTTTTGGGAATTTAATCCTGCATTGATCTTGTTAACATCATTGAGCTTATGGCTCATCAACCTTGTGATACCGGCTTTGCTTGGGTTTATATTAATTGTATCCACTTCTAAAAAATGAATCTTATTTATAAGTTATTACTATATGTTTTTTTCTTTTTGGCTAGTGTTCAGACACAGCTATATTGTCAACCTATTGACCTTCCTTTTCAAGACGGAGAAATCATCACTTACGATGTTTATTACAATTGGAAGTTTATATGGGTGCCAGCCGGACAAGTAAAGTTCAAGTTTACTGAAAAGGCAGATCATTATTTTATAAAAGTAACGGGAAAGAGTTTTGATTCTTACAATTCTGTATTTGAAGTAAATGATGATTACGTCAGTTATGTAGATAAGCCTACTTTTCTTCCATCAAGATTCAGAAGAGATGTGTTAGAAGGCAATTATGTAAGATTTGACAGTATAAGTTTTAATAGAAAAGATAGCACGTTGACTGAATATATAGGTAAATCAAGAGAGGATGCTGTAGCGTCTCATCACCAGCTAATTCAAGATGGAATCCATGATTTATTATCAGCAATTTATCTATTAAGACAAACAAAGGTTGATAGTTTGGTCAAAGGAGACAAGATACCGTTTAGTGTATTTTTTGATCAAGAAAAATATGACTTGGATATTAATTATATTTCTTCAGAAAGAAAGAAAATAAAAAGCATTGGTACAATAGACTGTTACAGATTTCAACCTCAACTTGTTTCTGGTACTGTGTTCAACGATGGTGACATAATGGATATCTGGGTTTCTAAAGACAAGAACAAAATTCCAGTTCTTATAGAATCACCTATTTCCGTTGGTTCAGTCAAGGCGGTACTGAAGTCTGTAGAAGGAAGTAAATTCCCTTTTACATATGATAAGTAGCTTATAGTTGATATCATTGTTTCATTTTACCATATATAGATTAGCCTAGATGGGTATGCCACTTTTCCTGAGACACAAAGCATTTCTTGATGAGAAAGTCAAAGAAGTAAATCGAACTGACTTTATAGAAAATGATCCTATAAGTATCCCTAAACAATATAGGGACAAGAAAGACATCGAGATATCAGCTTTCTGGACGGCTATGTTATCTTGGGGACAACGGGTTACGATTATCAATAAGTCTAATCAGCTGTTTGGCTTGATGGGAGATTCTCCTTATGACTTTATTGTAAATCATAAAGAAATCGATAGGAAGCGATTTTCAGAATTTAAGCATAGAACTTTCAACTATACAGATACCTTATGTTTTCTTTCTTTCCTACAGTGGTATTATAAAGAAAACGACTCTCTAGAAACGGCTTTTCTAGATGGAGATACTACGAAAGAAAGAATTTCTAACTTCCATAATCTCTTTTTTAGCCTGCCTGATTCCCCACATAGAACAAAGAAACATATAGCAACGCCTGAACGGAAATCTACCTGCAAGCGGCTGAATATGTTTCTCAGATGGATGGTAAGAAAAGATAAACATGAGGTCGATTTTGGATTATGGGATAAGCTAGATACAGCTGATCTTATGATTCCGCTAGATGTACATGTCGAAAGGGTAGCAAGAAAACTTGGCTTGCTTTCAAGAAAGCAAAGAGACTGGAGGGCCGTGGAAGAATTAACATCGAATCTCAGAATGCTAGACCCTAAAGACCCTGTCAAGTATGATTATGCACTTTTTGGTGTTGGGGTGCTAGGAGAGCTCTAATAGATCTCTATCATTTCAGTTTTATATCACAAATCTGTTTCCCATTAGGTCCATTTTCAAGGTGTATAAACAACCTCATTGTCTTATTATCCTTAGTCGTTAAATTAGTAATAAGGTAATTCTCTGCGTCAGCTGAAGATCCTGTATGATTAGTAGATAAGGTAAGTGGACTTATTTCTCCCAATGTCTTTTTCAATAAAGACATTGTCTCTGCCTTACCCGTAACTTTAGAACTTAATATCTTGGCCTTTACCTCAGGACTTAATTTTGCTTCTATCGCTGCAAAATCACTATTCTTAAAAAGTGATAATATATTTTGACTCATTCCCATATGTCCCATAAATAGGAAAACCAATAGGGTAGATATTTTTAGATAATTAATCATGAGTATCGTATTTCTTGATATTATAAAACTAAGTGGACCCATTATAGTTACCACTGTTACAACAATAACGAGTCCATAAGCACTTTAGTTATGTTTTTCGCAGATTGTTCTAGTAATTGAACCTTGCTCATCTGCTTATAATCTACCTCAGATTACTGTAATTGCTTACTTTTACAAACAAAAAAGCAAATGAATCATAAGGCATTATTAGTCATTTTAGATGGTTGGGGAAAAGGAATTAACCCATCTGCAAGCGCAATTCATGCTGCTAAGACTCCATATATTGATAGTTTATACACGAATTACCCTAACGCTGAACTTGTTACCCACGGCCTAGAAGTTGGACTTCCAGATGGTCAGATGGGTAACTCTGAAGTCGGGCACTTGAATATAGGAGCCGGTAGAATAGTCTACCAAGAACTGGCAAGAATAAATAAGGCTATTGCAGAATCAACGTTAGCGGATAACGGAACAATAAAGGAAACTATCGCCTATGCTATTAAGAACAAGAAACCTGTGCACCTTATGGGCCTTGTTTCTGACGGAGGCGTACATTCTCACCTAAACCATATAATTGCATTTAGTAAAATATTTACGGATGAGAAAATAACGGTATACATACATGGTTTTTTGGACGGTAGAGATACATCGCCGCAAGGAGGTAAGGCATATATGAAAACGCTACTTAATAGCATAGATGCGTCTCATGCTAAACTATCTACAATTGTAGGTCGGTATTATGCAATGGATAGAGACAACAGGTGGGAGAGAATCTCTAAAGCCTATAATCTACTCGTAAAAGGAGAAGGGGAGTTGACCGATAATCCATTAGGCGTCATAGAAGATTATTACAATAAAGGTATCTCTGATGAATTCATGGAAGCTATAAAAGTAGGTTCTGCTGACACAGGCTGTATCAAAGAAGATGACGTTGTATTATTTGCTAATTTTAGAACAGATAGACCCAGACAACTGACTTCAGCACTTACGCAGCAGGCTTATCCAGAACATAATATGTCTCCACTCAACTTGAGATATGTGACAATGACAGAATATGACAGCAGTTATAAAAATGTGTCTGTCGTTTATACCAAGGACAAGTTAGCAGGTACGATAGGGGAGGTTCTAGAAAGAAACGGTTTGTCACAGTTAAGAATCGCTGAAACAGAGAAGTATCCCCATGTTACTTTTTTCTTATCAGGAGGTAGGGAAAAGCCATTTGAAAGAGAAAATAGGATAATGGTTAATTC
>JALZVB010000166.1 GCA_023300835.1 Saprospiraceae bacterium
AAAAACAAATGGAAAAAATCCCCAACAGAGCATTAATAAGCCGATTATATACTTCTGCTAATGAAGCGTTAGAACGTGCAGATTTCGATATGGGAAACTGGCAGGAATGGTATCAAGTCGTACAAGAAATGACTGGCCCAGAAAAGATGGTGTATCTGGTAGTGAAATTAAATCAATCTGTAACGAATGGTGGTTTTGCAGAATTCTACGAAACTTCACTTGGTATATTTGCACCGGAGGTAATCCATGTATTGAACAAAATTAAGGCCGTAGCTTCTGCTGAAATTGTTGCTAGTACATTGTCAGTTGTAAACCCTAATGTATTATTGGATAATGATTATAAGACGCTTGTTTTTAATATTAAGTTGTCTGATGAACAACGGGCGCAACTTTATACTAACGACGTGCAGTACGATCAGCTTCATGGACATGAGAATTTAGAAGATTTATTGGGAGATAATCTACAAGAGATGATTAAGTGATAATTTTATAAAAATAGCCAAGTTGAGAAATCACTTCATAAGTAAATTCTGATTTACAATTAAATGAAGTCAAGATAATTATGACACTTTCTCATTAATGAAATGGCTATGGTGCTACCCGCTTAATAGACCAACTGTTATTATCAGACAACTGATATCTAAACCTATCATGATATCTGTTCGCTTTTCCTTGCCAAAACTCTATTACAGCAGGTTTCACTATAAAGCCACCCCAGAAGTGAGGTATTGGTATAATTTCTTGATCAGAGAATCTGCTCTCTGTTTCTTTTCTTTTATCAGCAAGGTAATGTTCTTTTATTTCTTGGCTCTGTGGAGAAGCCCAAGCACTTATCTGACTGCCTCTTGGTCTAGAATGGAAGTAACTTAAAGAAACATCTTGAGGAAGTTTTTCAACATTACCTTCTACACGGACTTGCCTTTCCATTTCTTTCCAAAAGAAAACCAATGCGGCTTGTGGATTCTCAGTAAGATCTTGTCCTTTTCTGCTTGTATAGTTGGTGTAGAAAGCAAATCCATCGGTATCAAACCCTTTTAACAATACGATTCTTGCAGAGGGTTGTCCAGTTGCAGTTGCAGTTGCTATCGTCATGGCATTAGGTTCGTCTATACCCATTTTCTCCGCATCTCTATACCACAGGTCGAATTGTGCCATAGGATGTGTAGATAGGTTTTCTCTCGACATTTCTCCTTTCTCGTAACTCTTTCTCTTGTCTCCTAGGTTATTCATATACTTGATTATTGTTGAGAGTATTTTCTTTTCTAGTTAGTAGCATAACAACTTTCCTTTTAACACGGTAAGCCAACCAATACATTACTGGAATAACAACCAAGGTCAGAAAAGTTGCGAATATAATACCATAAATTATTGTCCAAGCCAATGGTCCCCACATAGCGGTATTGTCACCACCGACAAAGTATTCTGGATCAAACCGCTTAACAAATGAGAAGAAATTAAAGTTCAATCCTATGGCAAGTGGAATTAATCCTAATACAGTTGTTATCGCTGTTAATAATACGGGTCTTAATCTTGTAGCGCCACCTTCTATAATACAACTTTTTACATCTTCTTTAATCATTTGGGTCATTGTAGATAATTCAAGTGATTCTCTTTTTCTCTTGACGAGGAGGTTTATATAATCTATAAGAACAATAGCGTTATTGACGACAATGCCTGCTAGCGAAATAATGCCTACGCCAGAAAGTATAATCACTACAGTCGAGTTAGTTACAATGTAGCCTAAGAATACACCGATAGTACTGAAGAGGACAGAAATGATAATTATAAAAGGTGATATTAGTGAGTTAAATTGAGTTACAATTATTATAAATATTAAGAAAAGAGCTATCAAGAAAGCTTGTGATAGAAATGCGGCGTCTTCGGCTTGTTGCTGCTGCTCTCCTGAGAAACTATAACTATATGCGGCAGGTAAGTCATATTCTGACATAAACTGTTTCAACTCTGCATTTACTTCAGTCGCATTATATCCTTCTAGTACATCTGAGGAAATTGTTATAACCCTTTTGTTGTCTTTTCTTTTGATCGCATTGTAAGTTGATGAATATTCAAAATCGGCTACCGATGATATAGGGACTTGTACCAATTGGCCATTTAACTGGTTCCGGAATGTGATACGTTGATTGATAAGATCGGTAATGTTGTTCCGACTCTTACTATTGAGACGTGTCACAATAGGATATTCATCTTCACCTACTTTGAATTTTGATATTTCTTTTCCGAACACTGAGTTCCTTAATGTACTAGCTACCTGACCCGTACTTATTCCGTACCTCCTTACAGCATCCCTATCTATATTAACGAGTAGTTCTGGTTTTTCCAGCTGTACATCGCTGTCTAGATTTTCTATACCAGCAATACTTGTAGCGTTAATCTCTTTGATCAATTTACTAGAGAAGACCAATAAGCTGTCTATGTTTTCACTCTTAATTTCAAGGTTTATGGCTTTCCCTGTAGGTGGTCCACTCGCATTTTGTTTCACTAGAACTTTGACACCTGGGTAGCCTTGTATGTTTTCTCTTATATCTTCTAAAATTTTAAAAGTAGAAATACCATTTCTGTTTTTAAATTCTTCAAATGCTACCGTTATTCTAGATTTATATGGTGTCAGGCCAGGTTCTGGAGGTTCATTAGGATCGGATGTATTTTCTCCTACTTGAACAAGAACGGCATCTACGATATGTTCGTAAGGCTCTAGTGCTACATTTATTTTTGTTTCTATTTCTTGAGTAACCTTATAAGTTTCCTCTATGTCAGCACCAAATGGCAATTCTACAAATACATTAATGTACAATGGGTCTGCAACAGGAAAAAACTCAACAGGAGGTTGCTTAGCTTTCAAAAGATAACCTGCGGCAAACAACAAAACTATTGTTCCACCAAATACAAAAACAGGCGTAAATCCCTTGAGGGCAAATGCAATAAAGTTATTGTATGTTTTCTCTAGTGCAGGTATTATCGTTTGTTGGAATACTTGCGATGCTGGTTTAAGAATTAGAATGTTTAGAATATTGAAAATCGCTGTTATGAGGATTAAGTTCCTTAACCATATTATATTAATTAAGTGGCAGATGGCCATCAATATGAACATAACAATGAGACCGATTAAAGCTTTTCTTATATTTTTACTTGAGTTCTGGTTTTCGTTTTTTTCTACTCGCATAAACCTACTCGTGAAAACAGGATTGATTACCAATGCGACAAATAGAGATGAACTCAATACAGCGATTAATGTAATAGGCATGTATTGCATAAAGATCCCCATTATGCCTGGCCAAAACAACAGTGGTAGAAATGCCGCCAGTGTAGTGGCTGTACTTGCGATAATTGGCCATGCTATTTCTCCAGTTCCATACTTAGAAGCGCTTATAGGATCATAACCATTCTGTTGATAGCGATATATGTTTTCGACCACAACGATGGCATTATCAACGAGTAGACCTAGCGCTAGAATCAAAGCAAATAGAACGACAACATTCATGGTAATGCCTAATATGTTCAGTATCATAATCCCCATCATCATCGACAATGGAATAGCTAACCCTACAAACATGGCATTACGTAATCCTAAAAAGAACAGTAAAACCATTATAACCAATATAACTCCAGATATAATACTGTTCTCTAGGTTAGCCACTTCGTTTCTTGTGGCTAATGATAGATCATTGAAGATAGATAGTTGAACGCCTGAAGGTAATTCAAGTTCAGCTTTCTCTATTTCAATTTTAATTTTATCAGAAGTGCTGAGTAGATTTTCTCCAGATCTTTTTATAATTTCTAATGAGATCACGGGTAGGCCATCTGCCTTAGAGTAAGAAGTTCTTTCTTCAAAACCAAATTCTACTTCTGCAAGGTCTTTAAGATATATAGGTTTCTGATTTTCTGCAGTGATGATAAGGTTTTTGATTTCTTCAGCCGTTTCAAACTGGCCAACGATTCTTACCGATCTACGGCTACCATTAGTTGTTATTTCTCCACCAGACATAGTGATATTCTCTCTAGCTACTGCTGTTTCTATATCTCCAAAGTTTACTTTAAGAACAGTCATCTTGAGTAAGTCAATATTTATTTTTAACTCTCTTTCTAGATCACCGCCCATTCTTGCTTCAGATACTTCGCTTATATCTTCTATTCTATCTTGTATTAACTCAGCATACTTTCTTAGATCATCCATTCCATAACTACCCGCAACATTGACAACCATAACTGGAATTTCACCAAAATTCAATTCATCAATAATAGGATCTTGATCTAAGTCATTTGGCAGCTCATTTTTTGCTTTATCTATAGCGTCTTTGACTTCTAGTAATGCTTCTTCGGTTTCTATATTAGAGTTGAATTCTACGACCATGACAGAGTAGTCCTGCATAGAAGTACTTAATACTTTCTTTACACCATTTAATGCGTTGACTTCCTTCTCAATTGGCCTAGTTATCAGATTTTCTATTTCCTCAGCAGAATTTCCGAAGTATGGTGTATTAATAAAAATTGTAGGAAGAGATGAATCTGGGAATTGTTCCTTAGGCATATTAATATATGCCTGTACACCAAAAAGTAAAATCATAAAAGTCAATAGAAATACGCTTGTAGCGTTATCAATTCCTATTGAACTAATACTGAATTCCTTAAGTCTATCTACTATCTTCTCTTTCATAGTGACAGTTTGTTATTGATTGAAATTAATGAGATCATTGTCACTCAGTACTTTAGCCCCATCGGTGCAGAGAATATCATCAGCTTTCAATCCTATGCTTATAATGACAAGATCATCAATGCTTTCGCCTAATTCAATAGTAGTTTTTTTAGCTTTCCATTTACCTTTTTCTTGGATCGCCTTGAACACTATTTTTTCGCCAGTTACTTCTTCTTGTACGATAGAAACTGGAATGGCGATGGCATCTTTTTGAGTGAAATCATTAAGTTTGACCTGTGCCATTAGGTAGGGTTTTAACTGTCCTTTTAGACTTGATGTAGTTATTTCTATTTTGAAAGTTCTATTAGCAGGGTCTATTGATCTGCCTATCATGCTTACTCTACTATTAACAGTTTTGTCTAATACGGGATAATAGACTTCTACGATGTCACCTTTTTCTACAGTACCCAATAAGCTCTCTTGCAGTTCTGCAACTACCTTTAATTTATTGGTATTAAGAATTTGTATGATAGGCATTCCAGGAGATGTCATTTCTCCTTGAGAGAGGAAAGTTCTGTCTACAATACCTGATAGAGGTGCATAAATATTTTTCTTATTCAGTTGACTGTTAAGTGTTTCTAGAGATCCTTCTAGTCTTTCCTTGTTTGTCTTGGTTTCTAGAAATTGCAATTCTGACCCGATATTCTGATCCCAAAGTTTCTTCTGTCTTTCATATATTGTTGTCGCTAAACTTAATGATGTTTTTATTTCAGACATCTGTTTTTCAATAGTAGACATATCTGTAGAGGCGATAAGTTGACCTTTATTAACGTAATCTCCTTCTTTCACTGTTAATGATAGAATACGTCCACCTAACTCAGAGCTGGCGTTGACAATATCATCAGCCATAACCTGCGCTTGTACATCGATATACCTTTTGACTTCTTGCCTACTGACAACAATAGTTTCTACGTTGATAGGTGTTTTTTCCTTAGGTGGATCTAATTTGTTTAGCTCTTTTTGAAGGATATTTATTTCAGCTTGCATTTCTTTAAGCTCGGCCTTTTTCTTTTGCAAGTAGGTTCTCTTTCCGGGTAAGTCAGTAGGTATCTCATCTGTAGTCTTTGACTGGCAAGCAACAATACTTACGATAATGAAAATGTATAGTAAAGATTTCATTTTTCTAATTATTTATATTTTCCCTAAGGTTATATCTAGATCAGTTTTAGTAATTAGCAATTCATATATTGCATTTATATAATTACCTTGAGCAGTGTATAAGCTGTCTTCAGCCTGTGTAACTTCGATACTTGAACCTACGCCTTCTCTGAATTTGATATTTGTTTTATTATAAATGTCTTCTGTAATATCAAGTAATTTTCTTCTGCTGTCTAATGTTTTCTTAGCATTTATGTACTTCGCCTTTTCGTTTTTTATCTGAAGCTCTAGAGATCTTTTGTATTCACTTTTCTGAATGTCAATCTGGTTGGTTTCAATCTTAGCTTTTTGAATTTGTCCTTTTTTAAGTGCACCATCATAGATAGGAATATTGACTCCTAGACCAGCAGATACTGTAGGAATCCAACCCACTTCATTAGAGTCAAATAAACTATTACGCTGAAGTACTTCACTTACTCCTGCTCTTGCTACGAGATTGGGGTAGTAACCCTTTTTAAGCCTTTTGACATTGAGTTCACTTAGTTCTTTGTTTAACTCAAGTTGCACATATATAGGCTTATCATTCATATCTACTTCAGTGTTAAGATCTGTAGTGGCGACACCTAATAATGTAACCAGTTTGTCGAGATCATCAGTAAGCCGTATTTCTTTTGATAGTGGATATGCGATTTGAAATTTTAATAAGTCATAGCTTATTTCTATGAGTTGATCTATTTTATCAAGCTCAGTTTTAATCGTTTCTAGTGATAGTTCTAGTCTAGAAACTTCCAATTGTTCTATAAAACCTGTTTCGTAATAAGCCTGAGCTTCTCTTTTAGAAATTTTAATATTATCTAAATTTTTTTGTAATGTCTTTTTGTTTTCTTGAGCTATGACGATATTCATATAAGCTTTAGTGACAGAAGACTTTATCTCTTCTATAGTAATGTCTTTCTTTTTTCTAGTAAGCTCTTTATATAGTTTCGCAGCTTTAAGCCCAACAAGATATGAACCGTCAAATATCAACCAACTGGCGTCTATTCTTGCATTAATATTATTTTTACTAAAGACTGAAAATTCAAATGGGTCAAATGGGCCAGTTGGCACTGAAGTAACTAAATTTTCACTGCTCAGAATACCATATATAGAAGGACTTATAAAGTCTTCAACTGGACTAGCTGGAATAGCAATATAATATTGATAGTCAATACTACCGCTTACTTTAGGCATCCCGATAGAACGGATTTCTAGAATATCTGCTTCTGCCTCTTCTATTTCTAGATTTGCAAGTTGGATTGAGTTTTGTGATTGTAGCGCATATTCTATAGCTTGAGCTAGGTTAAAATCTTCTTGGCCGTTTCCAATGGAACCTATTATAAAAGTGATTAATGTACAGTATAACCATTTCATAGACTATCTGTTTTTATGTGATTATTAAATATCTGGCGGCCTTTCTCAGTCATGATACCATTCATATGATAATGTAGGATGCTTTTGTAAACAATTGATATGTCAAATTCCTCAGTTTCATAGAATGTACCATCTGTAAGTGAGTTAGCTAGTTTAATATATAGTCTTGAGTAAATCTCTTCATTTAATTCGAGCCTATATAGTCCTTCCTTTTTACCTCTGATTAAGTTCTGATTGATTCTTTCTTTTATGTAGTTAAAATGATTCTCATCAACAAATTTCCAAGCCGTGGGATGATATTTCTTAAGGTCATAAGTCAATGTAGGTTTCATCTTGTCTACATTCATTAGGGTATGTTTGGCTATTTTAATCATAGCGTCTATCGCTGAATGAGCCTGTTCTATTAGGTTAGAAATAACTTTCTGTTCTTCTTCTACATAGTTTTCAACTACAGCATTGACAAGGCTTTTCTTATCATCGACATAAGTATATATCGTTTTCTTGGATATCCCTAACAGCCGTGCAATATCATCCATACTGACGCTTTTTATACCATACTTAAGGAATAGCTCACGTGCAGATGAAATGAGAGATAATTTTATAGGTTCCATGTCTTTCACAGAACAAAATTACAAAGAATAAACTATGGAAACTATTAATTGTTTTAAAGTTTCCGCTATTTCTTTACCAAGATAATAAGTAGGCTTACCACAAAAAAAAATGGAATCCCACTTTTGGGATTCCATTTTTTTACGTGAACTTATCTTGAGTCTGATTTCTCAGATTTTTTGCTTAATTATGTTTTGTTTTAATTACACTACAAATATGCATACATGTTGGAGTTGTAGTCAATTCTTGTGGCCCTACCTTGACTATACTTTGATTTACCTTGCTACTACACAAGTCAGATAAAGCTCTTTAAGTGACAATAATTTTACATTTTTTTATGCAATATGTTGTTTCATAGTTTCTGTGACCTTTGTATTCTCTACTATTCTGAAGATTTATATAATGTGCAACAGAGATATAATGGTCTCAAGTAAAAATATCATTCTATATTGTCAGAGTTGTTGAGCCTATATCGTATTATTAAGCATTAACTAAACTGTTGTGATATAAAAGTGTTAACAACTATAATCTCACATGTGTAAAATGTCGCTTTTTAAAGTAAAGATCTAATCGTTGTGGCTTTAGTGAGGCTGATTAAACAAGCTGTTACAGACTGTATATGTATCGTTTTAAAAGGAAATAAGAATTGTAAATGAAGTATCTAGATATATTTATAAATGGTTATACGGGTTATGCGGGCTATCTCTGGTATGAAATTACCCATCCTAGTTTCAAAAATTACTTCTACTGGCTTATCGCAGTTTCTCTGTTTTTTTTGATTCTTGAAGTCATTATTCCATGGAGGAAGAAACAACCTTTTATGCGTAAGGACTTTTGGTTGGATGCATTCTATATGTTTTTTAATTTCTTTATTTTCTCTCTCATTATATATAATGCGGCATCTGATGTT
>JALZVB010000167.1 GCA_023300835.1 Saprospiraceae bacterium
TATCCATAGACAGGCTCTGTATTATCAAACCGTTCTATACATCTGTCCAACCATCTATGTGTCAACCCCATAGATTTCTTAGCATACTTATAATCGCATGGGTAAGGCGTACATTCGTCAAAAGCCATTATAATATCAGCACCTATCTGACGCTGGATATCCATTATCCCTTCTGGTGTAAACAAATGCTTGCTCCCATCTATATGTGATCTGAAATGCGCCCCTTCTTCCTTTATCTTACGTATATCACTCAATGAGTAGACTTGATATCCACCAGAATCAGTAAGAATAGGTTTATCCCATGACATAAATTTATGTAAGCCACCTGCCTTATTAAGTATCTCTGTCTGCGGACGCAAGTATAAATGATAGGTATTACCCAATATCACTTGTGCGCCAATCTCGTTCTCTAGCCTGTCTTGGTCTACGCCTTTTACAGTAGCCTGTGTGCCTACTGGCATGAAAATAGGCGTTTCTATTTCGCCATGATCCGTTTTTAATATCCCAGCTCTTGCTTTGGAATAGGGGTCTTTATGTAATAGTGAAAATGCCATAGTCCGCAAATATATCTCTTAATTATATAACCGCATGTGCGAGGGTTCAAAACTCTATTCAGTAGAATAGTATTTATTAAGCAGATAAGGTTTTTAATAGCCCTGTATTAAAAACATATGTTCATCGAAATTCATTCGTTGGGATTTTTGTTTAGCAGTAATAGTAGTAGTTTTCTTACTTAGTCACAATTGAGTATTCTGCCTTTTTCTAAGCTTCTTATGGATTCCTTACAGACCTATACTAGAATTATATTAGACTGGCTAAGGTATTAATATCAAAGTCAAAACGTAATGACACATTCCACCTCTGACTTTTGGACACCTGCGCCGGCAAAGGACATTCTAACTTAACTAGATGGCTATGTAACAAAAAAAGGTGGCCTTGAACAGGCCACCTTTTTAGAAATTATCTTTTAATATATTGTATTCTACCTTTTTATCTTTCTCATTCTAAGATTCTGTGGTGTTACCTCTAGGTATTCATCATGTCTGATGTATTCCATTGCTTCTTCTAGTGAGAAATCAACTTTAGGGAAGATTTTTGCCGCATCATCAGCTCCAGAACTTCTCATGTTACTCAACTTTTTACCTTTGATAACATTGACATCCATGTCTGTTTCTCTACTGTTTTCTCCGATCACCTGGCCTACATATACTTGGTCACCTGGCTCTATAAAGAAACGTCCTCTATCTTGTAATCTATCTATAGCAAACGCCAGGGCTTGACCTTCAAAACCTGAAACGATAGATCCTTTGGTACGTTGTGGGATATCTCCTTTGAATGGCTCATAAGACATAAACCTATGTGTCATTACGGCTTGACCAGAAGTTGCTGTTAGCATTGTATTTCTGAGACCAATAAGACCACGTGATGGTACCTCAAACTCTAGATGTTGTACATCACCTTTAGGTTCCATAATCTTCAGCATACCTTTACGCTGTGTTACAAGCTCTATGACTTTTCCAGAACTTGTCTCTGGAACATCAATTACTAGTAATTCTACAGGCTCACATTTTCTGCCGTCTATTTCTTTAAATATAACTACTGGTTTTCCTACCTGTAGTTCATAGCCTTCTCTACGCATCGTTTCTATAAGAACAGAAAGGTGTAGAATTCCTCTACCGTACACATTGAACTTATCCTCAGTATCTGTATCTTCTACTTTAAGCGCAAGGTTCTTTTCTGTCTCTTTATATAATCTATCTCTGAGGTGTCTTGATGTTACAAATTTTCCTTCTTTTCCGAAGAAAGGAGAATTGTTAATCGTAAACAACATACTCATCGTAGGCTCATCTACACTGATTACTGGAAGTGCCTCTGGATTTTCTAGATCAGCAATTGTATCACCGATGTCAAATCCCTCTATACCTACCATGGCACAGATATCACCACTCCTTGCTTTCTCAACTCTTAGTTTTCCTAAGCCTTCAAATACAAAAAGCTCTTTAATTCTTACTTTTTTATTCGTACCATCTTTTTTGCAAAGCATGTAATCCTTACCTGCTTCTAGGTCGCCTCTAAAAATTCTACCTATGGCAATACGACCTGTAAACTTAGAAAAGTCTAGAGATGTAATCTGCATCTGTGGTGTACCCTCTCTGTAAGGTGCCTCTGGAATATGATCCACAACAGCTTGTAGAAGAGGAACGATATCTGTCGTCTTAGTCTCATGGTCATGACTCATCCATCCAAACTTAGACGAGCCGAAAAGAGTTACGAAATCTAATTGATCTTCTGTCCCACCTAGGTTAAACATGAGATCAAATACGTCTCCTTGAACTTCCTCAGGTCTACAGTTTTCTTTATCTACTTTATTAACAACAAGAATAGGCTTAAGACCTAATTCTAAGGCTTTCCCAAGTACGAATCTTGTTTGTGGCATCGGTCCTTCAAATGCATCCACTAACAGAAGAACGCCATCAGCCATTTTAAGTACTCTCTCCACTTCTCCACCGAAATCGGCGTGACCAGGTGTATCGATAATATTTATCTTGACGCCTTTGAACATAGCGGCAACATTCTTAGATACAATTGTAATCCCTCTTTCTCTTTCGAGGTCATTATTATCTAGAATAAGTTCTCCTTTATCTTTATCCTTTCTATCATCCAATACATTACACTCTTGTATAATCTTGTCTACCAAAGTTGTCTTACCGTGATCTACGTGAGCTATTATTGCTATGTTCCTTATGGATTCCATACTTACTTTTATTGAAAAATTGTTGGCTAAAGCCGCAAAAATGCTGCAAATATGAGCATTTTATGTCTAAGCTGCTATTTTATTTGATGTAGTAACCTTAGATGGTCAATATTGTAAAGATCTTATCCCAAATTAATATGATACCCTATAACCCTAAACGGGTCTAAAGCCAACAGCAAATCTATATTATCAGGTTAATCCAAAATAATTATCTGTTTTTATAGACTATTTCAATCTTATATTATGTGGGTTGATTTTGTATCCAAGGAAGACAATTGTTTAATCTTCTTCTTCAATATCCTTTCGTCTCAGTACTCTTACTGTACCTATCTTAGTTTCATCGACGTCCTCTATCTTGAAACAGTAATGGCCGAGTAATAATTCATCACCTGGACCAGGGATAACCTCAGCTGTCATGACGATATAACCTGATAGGGTCTGATAATCTCCTTCTGGTATATTTAACTCAGGATATTTCTCATTAATCTGATCTATCTCTAGTCTTCCTGAGAAGAGATATTCGTCATCATTAATCCGCTCTGAAGTAAAATCTTCTTTATCGTGTTCATCTTCTATATCACCAAATATCTCCTCAAGAATATCTTCTAAGGTTATAATACCAGAGGTACCTCCAAACTCGTTTACGACACAGGCAATAGACACATTGTTCTGCATAAACTCTGTCAAGAGTTCTTTGAGATTCATAACCTCAGGGACATACGGCATTTCTATTATAAATGGCTGGATAGACTCTGGAATGTCAAACAGGAATTGCTGATGATGCACATACCCTATTATGTTATCTACATCACCGTCCGTAACAATAATTCTTGAATGCTTAGACTCCTTGAGTACTTCTATAAGTTCTTCTCCAGTGGTATTCTTATCTACAGATATAATCTCTGTACGTGGTATCATGCAATGTGCTACATTGTTATCACCTAAGTTGAGCGCATTGGTAAGTATCTCTTTATCAATATCATCATGTTCATCACTCAGTTGATCTTCAATATAATGTTCCAGATCTACCCTATTAAGCGCATAACCAGCATCAACATCATTGACACCTAAAAACTTCCGTAAAAAGAAATTAGAAAGACCTGTCATTACATAAGTAGGAACAGATAACATCCACTTGAAAAAGGCTAATGGATAAGCCAATATAAAAAGACTCTTGGTAGCATATAGGCTGAAAATTGTTTTGGGTAAAAACTCTCCTAGTATCAACACAATAATTGTTATAACCAATGTATATATTAATAAAGACACTACGCCATCGCCGCAGTTTCTTTCTACTGTAGGCGCTAGTAACTTAGTCATGAAATATGTAAAGGCTACCAGAGAGATATTATTCCCTACAAGCATGGTACCTAAGAAGGATTTAGGCTTGTCGTAGAAGTCCGTTATTATTCTTCCTTTTCTTACATTCTTTTCCTTTCGCACAGCCACATCTAGCTTGTTGGCTGATATGAATGCTATTTCAGAACCTGAAAAGAAAGCCGAAAGGACTAGAAAAAGTATGATTGCGATATATAACGCCATATGTCAAAGTTATGGAGACTTTCTGAGAAATACGGAACTGAAGCTAAGAAACCCAAAATA
>JALZVB010000168.1 GCA_023300835.1 Saprospiraceae bacterium
GGAGTTTATTTAGATGGAAATGCCTCTGGAGCTACAGTAATTGTTATTTCAGCATTCTTACAAGTTATTGTTTCTATAGGGTTTAATTCGAGATCTGGCATAGATCTTTCGTCTGTAATTACTAACATCGTCTCTCCCATACATCCAGATTGAACACTAGTAATCTGAGCCATTACTTCAGTGGCTTCAGTGACAACTAAGCTATCTGTATCGTATTCTATTCCATTCATTATCCACTTAACATTATACTCAGTCAGATCACTATCTACCTTAAGAACAATCTCTGGTTCCTCGCATGTTAACTTGTCTGATGGAAGCACAAGGAAATCCATATCTGGAATATCTTTTTCAGAAATAACTTCTATTTTATCAGAAGCAACTTCACATCCGCTCGTAAGGTCAGTTACTTTCAATTGATATATTCCAGGTTCTTTCAACTCTACATTGGGGTCAGTAGAAATCAATTCCCCTTTTTCGTCATACCAATTATACGCCTTAGCACCTTCAATATTATCATCAGAGATAAGTGTAATTGATGCCCGTTCGCAGGTTAGTTTATCATTACCTGATATACTTAATTTTAAATCCTCTTGATTAACTAATTCTACAAGGATAGGTTGTAATGAAGCACAACCTTCAGCGGTAGTTACTACGGTGAATAACTCCGTAAAATCAGTGACAACTATTTCTTCAGCTGTAAGGGTTTCACCGAGTTGAAAATCATTAAAATCTAAATAAAAAACCTGTTCCTTTTCTGCTCCAATTTTCTCCTTTATTTCATCCAATACGATAAGTGATTCTCCATTTACACTGCAGTTTTCTACAATCACTTGATCACCTTGGTCTCTGTAAGTACCTATCGTGATAGGATATTCTTCTTGACAATATTCCGTACTGGCAAGAACAACAAGTTCAATATCTTCTGATATTTCCTCCATTGATACGAAGACATTACTATCATCAGCAGGACTAGCTGTATGCAGTGATAGTACTGCCGCTTCTCCTTCAGTAAGATCTGTAACTATAAGAGAACTAAGCTCGAATGTACTCCCCAAGCAAACACTATACTGGTCCAATAAATTTAATACTGGAGATGCTTTTATTTCTATTAACAAATCAACATTCGTTGCACAAGAAGTATTAGTTGGATTAAACCTAACTGTAATCGAATTACCTACATTATCAGAAGGGTCAATAGTTCCAGAAGACCAAAATCCAGATATTCCATTATCGGATATTGTTTCCAATGTTAGAACCTCATCAAATTCACACAGTGTTCCTGGATAATTAAACTCAGGAATAACCCCATTGGACTCAACGATTATTTCTAACTCAAAAGGCTCACTTAGGCAACCATTGGTAACATAAACCTGATATATATGAACGCCAGGAGCCAATCCACTTTCTTCCAATCTATTACCCGTTTCTGCACCAGAATAAAAGTTTCCTGATTCATCAAACCAGTACATACCTGCATCTTGACCATCATTTACCATGAGTATTGATACCGACTCATTGGCACATACTTTATATTGTTGTTGGTTCGTGACATTAGGTGCCTTACAACAACTAGAGGATAAATTAAGGTAAGTTGTCACATCAAGATTACAATCATTATCAGGGAATATTCCTGTCTCTCCATCAGAGAAAGATTTGATTCCTACGGTGCAGTCTGTTCTACCTTGACAGCTATTCTCTGGACGTGTTTGTAATTCAAAGCAGATATTCCATTCAAGTGTTTCTACTCCCAAGCAAGACGGAAAGTTGGAATCCCCGCTACTGGAGTTAGGGTCTTCTGGTATCGTGCAACAGTTAGCATCTTCAAAGGTGAAGCAATTAGGGTCAAACGAGTTGATGAAAAACCATCCTGCGCCTACTTGATCACCCAATGTTAAACCTGTGGTGTTATCACTGAATAAATTGTATTCTACAATACCAGCTTCATACCATGACCAGTTACCAGAAGAACTTATAGAACAAGCTGCATTGTTACCTAGTCTGGCAGTTCCTGCTGCCTCCAATCGCTGTGTTATATTAAGAGGTTGTCCATTGGCATCAAATGATGATTCATCCCAACCATTACCAAAAGTAGGCACTATTCCATGTAGGAAGCTACACGTCTGCTTATTGTAATTGGTGACTTTGTAGCATAATTCTACTTCTTCACCTGGCTTAAAAGGTCCGGTAAAAGGAGAACCCATCGATGTATTATTGACAACAAATTCATTATTAATATTACATGCGGACTCATCTAAGTCCAACTCTAGGCACATTTCAAAGTTACCTTCTGTTCCATCTGAGCTAGAAACGATAATATAGTGATCTACACCAGCTTCTAACTTTACCTCAGTAAGATCCAAAAAGCCTCCGTCTCCTAACTGGCAAGCCACATATTTAGGGTCAGCACAATCTCCTGAGTAAATTGATACGGTGATTTTATTTATATCAAATGAGTAAAGCGTAGCGGAAAGTAAAGTCTTTGTGTTTTGAGAAGGTAAAGTGTACCAAATACTCCCAAAAGCTGAAGCTTGACAACCTCCATCTATTCTGTCCGTCATAAACGGTTGAGAGTCCACATTACAACCCTCTATACAAGAAGTCTTACCTATATCTAAGATAGTAGTGGCAGATGTGGCGCAAGAAACATTAGGGCTGGTGTCACAACTATAGCCTATCTGGCAAAAGTCCATAACCATGATCAAGACAAAAGTTGATCTCAATAAAATTTGTTTCCAAAATACCATAGGTTATTTTTTTTAGAGCTGTATTATTTAAGTATACTGCGGAAGCTTAAGAATATCTAAAATGGATCGTCCTCTAAGAATTCCATCTTCAATATTGTGTATTACTAACGCTTAATATTACTTAAAAGTGTCATATAAATGTGACATAAGTGTGGAATAAACCACAACAGATTTGCAAACATATTAAATATATTCGTAATACGTAAACAATTGAAAGAGAATGTATCAGAAATAATAACTAGAAGACATATTGAATAATAATAACCTACTGACAAGTGACTGAGTTTGTCTAACCAGTAAGTGTTTCCTATAGTATGTTTGAAATGATGTATTCTAGATCCAGAATCAGGATCTAATAGAGAGGGAAAAGAAATGGCTTGATATTCGATTGAATATCAAGCCATTATTATTTGTAATTAGTATTATTGTCTTATGCTTCAGTAGTCTCAGCTGCAGCAGCAACTGGTGCTGCAGCTTCAGCTTCAGCACTCTTAAGAGCTCTAGGAACCTCAACTATAGCAACTGGCGTAGCTTCGTTGACCATAATTTCTATATGCTCATTAGGTTCTATATCTCTAACTCTTACTGCATCACCTAAAAGTAATTCAGATATATCTATATAAAGTTCATTAACAATATATTTAGGGTCTAATTTTACTTTTACCCTTCTCATAGACTGTTGTAGTTTTCCACCTTCTTTTACACCTGGAGAAACACCTTTGAATTTCACTGGAATTTCTATGTTTACTTTTCTACCGTCTTCCAATGTAAGGAAGTCAATATGAGTGATATTATCAGTAAGAGGGTGAAACTGAATATCCTTAAGGATACAGTTATGCACATTACCCGCTAAAGTTACACTTGCTAACTTAAATTCTGGTGTATATATAAGATGTTTCACATCTGACTGATGAACCGTAAAGTGTTCTAGTGTTTTACCACCGTATAATACAGCGGGAATTCTACCCGCTTTTCTAATAGCCTTAGGCTTAGTGGATAAGTCTCTTGCTTCTGCAGTGAAAGATATTGTTTGCATGATTACAGTTTATTTCAATTTCTTTTGGATTTTACCAAAAGGAGTGCAAAGATAGTTAAAATATATTTTGATTTCCAATTCTACTTTTCAACAAATAGCGCAGAAATGCTTTTAAATTCATGAGTATTACGAATTGCCTTGGCAAAAAGCTTGGCACAAGACAGAACTGTTATCTTTTCACTCTCTCTTTTGAGCGGTATTGTGTCTGTTACAATCAGCTCTGACAGCAATGAATTTTCTATTCTATCGTAAGCAGGACCAGACAATACGGGATGTGTAGCCAATGCTCTTACACTTTTGGCTCCTTTTTCCATAAGCGCTTCAGCCGCTTTACATAAAGTACCCGCTGTATCTACTAGATCATCTACTAAAATAACATCAGCTCCCTCTACCTCACCTATTACTGTCATAGAATCTACTTTATTAGCGATTTTTCTGACTTTATCACATATTACGAGATCTCTTTGGAAATATTGAGCTAGACTTCTTGCTCTTTTGACCCCTCCTACGTCCGGAGATGCAAAAGTGACATTATCCATATCAAAATTCTTAGTAAGATGAGGTATAAATATTGCCTCACCTTTGAGATGATCTACAGGGATATCAAAGAATCCTTGAATCTGATCCGCATGTAAGTCCATTGTTACAACCCTATCAACTCCAGCAGCTTCTAGCAGTTGAGCTATAAGCTTCGCTGATATAGGCACTCTAGGCTTGTCCTTTCTATCCTGTCTCGCATAACCAAAATAAGGTATAACCGCAGTAATGTACCCAGCAGATGCTCTCTTAGCGGCATCTATAAGTAACAAAAGTTCTAGTAGATTATCACCTGGTGCAACAGTACTCTGTATGAAGAAGACATGTGCTCCTCTTACCGTTTCCTGAATAATCGTTTGCATTTCACCATCACTGAATCTATTGATTTCTAATGCACTTAATGGTTCGCCATAGAAATCTGCGATTTTCACTGATAAATGGTTAGTGACTTCACCAGAAAAGAGTTTTACGTTTGTCATGGGATACTATCGATTTGCGGCGAAAATAATGGTATTTATTTGCTTTATAGTTTCATCTCCTAAGTATTAACGACTTAGTTAAAGAATAATCGTTTTTAAAAACTATCTATGTATGATATTATTAAATCAAAGAAAAAAACCAAGACTCCCAAAAGTGTGAAACAACAAACATCTAGCAACCTTCAAGCCTATGTAATTCTAGCTATACTGAGTATTATATGGGGTAGCTCGTTTATTCTTATCAAAAAATCACTTGTTTCATTCTCAGGACTACAAGTAGGCGCTGGTAGGATCGTATTTGCTTTTCTTGCTTTTACACCTCTATTTATATACCAATTTAAAAAGCTTGAGTGGAAATACATCAAACCTATTGCTGTTGTAGGAATATGTGGAAGTGGTCTACCGGCAATTTTATACGCTGTAGCACAAGTGCATATACCTAGTGGTGTAGCCGGACTGCTGAATGGGCTAACACCAATATTTACTTTCTTACTGGCCATAACCGTTTTTGGCAAGTCGTTTAAATGGCAGCAGATGATAGGAATATCTCTAGGACTAATAGGTACCTCACTTATATTTTTCCATAAAAACGAGGTTACTGGAAGCTTTCCTATTCTCTATGGGCTTCTTATAATATTAGCAACCTTCTGTTATGGTGTAAGTGCCAACACCGTAGGTAAATATCTAGGTGAACTCAAACCCATTATGATAAGCACTTTATCTTTTATGATTTTGGGACCATGGGCAATGATCTATTTATTATCTACAGATTTCATTCATGTCGTTTCTTCTCATCCTGATGCCATGACTTCTTTTGGCAGCCTCTTAGTGCTTTCCTTGGTTGGTACTTTCGGTGCCAATATTCTATTCTTCAAGTTGATACAAATTACTGAGCCCGTTTTCTCTAGCTCAGTCTCATTCATTACACCTATTGTAGCTTTGTTTTGGGGCTTTATGGATGGAGAGTTTCTCAGTATCTTTTATGTGTTTGCATTGATGCTGATTTTATCTGGCGTCTTTTTGATAAAATCCCACAAAGCAAAATCAGGATAATCAACAACTGAAACTGTGGCTATAGAACACTTATATATTTAACCATTTCTTTATATTCCAATGTCATTCTTCCTAATCTTTTTAGTCATTTAATTACATCTACTACTTGTCTAAAAGCAGCTTTTCTAAAATAGAATACACTTTGCTTGATATCAGACACTTGGATTGCTAATGATATATTCTGTAGGGGTAGAGAATTTAATTTTTGTCTTATAAGCGATAGATATAATTAACAATTAAAAAGAAGATTAAACATGGATTTTAACAATGTAACTTTAAACGCAGAGCAGACTCTTTCAATTACAGGAGGAAGAGGCAGAGGTAAAGGAGACGGAAAAAGAAGAGAAAATGCTTTAGCTAAGCTTGCTGAACTAGGAGTAGATGTTCCTGAAGATGCTTCAAGAAGACAAATCAGAGAGTTAATAAAAGCTAACAGACCTGAAGAGGTGGTTGAAGGCTAAAATCCTTTAATGAAAAAATAACGAGAGGCATGTTTCAATGAAACATGCCTCTTTTTTTATTGCTTTAATAAATACTATTCATAGAAAACTGATAAATCCGATATTTTCTTTCTGTCCAATTTAGGCACAAAGACTTCTTGCTCAGGATAACCAACAGGAAGTAAAAGATAGGCTCTTTCGTTCTTGGGTCGTTCTAATACATTAGCAAGAAAATTCATAGGACTAGGTGTATGTGTCAGAGTTACTAGGCCAGCATTATGTATTGCTGTAATCAACATCCCACAAGCAATTCCTACAGACTCATTTACATAATAATTATTGTGTTTTACGCCTTCAGAATCTAACTCATATACTCTTTTGAAAACTACAATAAGCCATGGTGCAATTTCTAGAAAAGGCTTATGCATATCTGTAGCCATTGGCGTTAGATCCTCTTTCCACCTATCACTCATACGGCTTTCATAACTTTCTTTCTCTTCTGCTTCTGCAGCAATTTTTATTTTTGATTTTAATGAAGCACTTGACACAGCGCAGAAAGTCCAAGGTTGCTTGTGCGCTCCAGAAGGTGCTGTACCTGCTGTCAATAATAAATTTTCTATCAATTCTCGTGAGACACTTTTATCACTAAACTCTCTGACAGATCTTCTATTATCCATATGTTTATAGAATTCCTTTCCTCTCTCTTCCATTATAGATTCCGAGTATTCAGTGTGATTGTAAATCACATGTTGGTGTCCTTTTATTTCTTTCATGTTCATTGTAACAATATTAATACTGCAATTAATTCTACTTACAGCCTTTCGGCCATCTATGTGTTTTGTGTTGCCAAATAAGTCATTAAACCTATTCCCGTATGAATAGCTTTCTCATCTACATCAAAAGTAGGGGTATGAACGGAAGAAGTAATTCCCAACTTTTCATTTCCCGTCCCTAATCTATAAAAACAAGCTGGCATCATCTGACTGTAATAAGAAAAATCTTCCGCTGTCATACGCTTATCAAGGTGTACGACGTTTTTACCTCCCATATAACTTTTGGCACTTTCTATAGCTTTATGTGTTAAGGCTACATCATTCTTAAGCGTAGGGTATCCATAGATGATTTTTACTTTTGCTTTAGCCCCATAAGCCTTACATGTATGCTTTATTGCTCGATCAATTACTTTGTGCATCTGCAATCTATTCTTTTCATCCATTGTTCTGAAGGTACCTCTCATCATGACTTTGGATGGAATAACATTGGTTGCTCCACCGTCAGAATTTATCTTTCCTATACTCAGTACTGTTGGAATCTTGGGATCTGAATATCTGCTTACCAGTGTATGGAAAACATTTATAACTTGCCCACTGACCATAATAGGGTCTATGAAATTAAGTGGCAATGCGGCATGACCGCCCTTTCCTATAATCTCAATATAGATCTCATCAGCAGATGCCATATACTCCCCTGGATGGAATCCTACTTTTCCAACTTCCAATGGCGGGTGAACATGTTGGGCAATGACCTTAGCTTTGGAAGGTGTCTTTATCGCTCCATCGGCTATCATTATAGAAGCCCCACCAGGCAGTTGCTCTTCGCCTGGTTGAAAAATTATTCTTACTGTTCCTTTAAACGAATCTCTGATTTTATTAAGTATTACCGCAGCACCTAAGACACAAGTTGTATGTACATCATGTCCGCAAGCATGCATAACATTAGGCACTACAGACTTATATGAAGTCTTGTTTTTTTCTTGAATAGGGAGAGCATCCATATCACCTCTTAGGTATACGAGTCCGCCTTTTTTACTTCCTTTAATTTCAGCGACAATGCCATGCTCACAATATCCCGTTGTGAACTTTATATTATTTTCTTTTAGATATGCTTGTACATAAGCACTTGTGTTTTTTTCTTGAAAGGATAGCTCAGGATGCTTATGTAGATGTCTCCGTATTTTGATGCCTTCATCAAAGAAATCATCTGTATGTTTTTTAATCTGTTTTATAAGTGTCATAATTATTTGTACTTATTGAAGAGATAATAAGATAACATGGCAACCTCATTCCATGTGCTGTAACTTCTGGCATAGCGTAAGTTAATTTTATGCACATTGTTATTTCTCAGTTTTGATAAAGGAGGAAAAATTCCACTTCTCAACTTGGGCACCTCCTGAATGTTCGTATCCGACTCATGGTATCCTATCCATGTTTTCCTGGCAAAGATAACATCCAATATATTAGAATATATTGCCTTTCGATTAGACAGTAATAATACAATAGGGAAAAATAAAATAGTAAAAAAGCAAAACATCAAATCTAATAATCTCTTAGTTCTTATATGAAACGGTTGATTAATTTTAAATCCGATATCAACGGAATGCCACTCCCCTATCCGTTCTTTAGAGTCACTTCCAAGAATAGAAGTATTATCATTATTAGCTACTCTATATATAATCCTATTTCCTAATAGAGCCATGATTTCAAAAATCGTTTTTGAGGCTACATCTTTACTACAGAATATGAGTTCATTTATATTCCATGATTTTACAATATCTCCTATCTCTGATATCCTTCCTATTACCTGTGCCCCTTTCTCATCGTATACTCTGCCTATAAGTTTTGTTTCTGAAAACGAAGTCATTATTTTTTCAATTTGATCTCTTGACTCCATTGTTCCTATCATTGCAATCCTACTTCCTGTGCTTGTGTTGAATGCAAATCTTTTATACAGAAATCCGTTAAACAATGATCTGGTTATATACAATAACACAGGAGCACTAAGCGCCATCGCTACAAATATTACTCTCGAAAATCGATATGCTTCTGGCAATAAACTATAAATAGATAATATACCAAATGTAGAAATTACAAATCCATAAACCAGGTGCTTAATATTATGTCTCTTATCATACTGTCCAAATAAATAATAACAAAAAATAGCTGCTGCCACTAAAGCAACTATAACTATATTGTTTTTGAAATCAGCATAATAGCTTAAGTTATTATGATACAAAACGGCCCAGAGTTTTTGAAGTAATTTTACTAACCCGAACAATAATGCCATATCAAAAATAGGCCTCAACAAGCGTTTTGATGTTCCCTTCACAACAGACAATAATGCTGATAAAATTATACCCAAATTAAGAAGTATACTCCATCCTATAGTGCTAGAGTGGCCTCTTTTATTAGCATATATTTTCATCGCGCCATAGAAGTTCTTAAGATAACTCAGCGACGCCTTTTTAGTGCTTTCTCCCTTAAAATGAACTATAGAAGTTGTAGGAATATAGTAGTTTTCAACACCTGTTTTTTGTATCTGATATGAGAGCTCTATGTCTTCACCGTACATAAAATAGTCTTCATCAAAACCAACTATTTTGTCTAGGACCTCTTTAGTAGTAAATACAAATGCGCCAGGTAGTACATCTACAGGGTGAGCTTTTACAGAATCTATGTGACCTAAATAATACCCATTGAAAAAAGATGAATTGGGAAATAATTTAGCAAGCCCAGTAAGCTTAAATAATGAATTTCTTATAGTCGGAAATCCTCTCTTAGATTCAGGCAAATATTTACCTGTTCCATCAATCATCTTAACGGTAAGCGCTCCCGCATTCTTATTAGCCTGCATAAAAGCATGGCATAATTCAATAGTATCTTCTTGTATTATAGTATCAGGGTTAAGTATAAGAACATAATGCCCAGTCGCTACCTCAAAACCTTGATTATTGGCTGTGCCGAAACCAACATTTTTATCATTATAGATTTTGATAACATCTGGAAATTCTTCGTCAAGCATGGCTTTGGAACCATCCTTAGAGTCATTATCTACAACGATTACTTCTATTCCGTCAGAATAATTAGAGCTTGCAATGGAATGTAGACATTGTCGGAGGAAGTATCTAACATTATAATTTACTATGACAATGCTGACCTTGTGCATGACACAAAGGTATATAACTCAATGAAAATAACTAGTCTACGTTATGAGAGTATTCTACTCTACCGTGAATAGACCTACCTAGTGTTAATTCGTCCGCATACTCCAACTCTCCGCCAAATGATACACCTCTGGCTATAGTTGTAATTTTTACATCTAGATTCTCTATCAATTTGGATAAATAATAGATGGTGGTTTCCCCTTCAATCGTAGGACTTATAGCCATAATAAGCTCATTTACATCAATTTCTTTGAGCCTTACTATAAGTGAAGCAATATTGAGATCATCTGGGCTTATTCCATCTAATGGTGATATTACCCCTCCTAACACATGATATACTCCGCCATATTGTTGTGTAGCTTCTATAGCCATTACATCTTTGACAGATTCTACAACACATACCGTTCTTGCAGACCTAGATTTATCCCTACATATATCACATACATTAGAATCACTGTAATTATGACACATTTCACAGGTCTTAAGATCCGTTTCTAAGGCCATAATAGCAGAAGCAAGCCGTCGACGCTTATCGGTTGTATTCTCAGCTAGGTGAAGTACTAGCCTCAAAGCTGACTTTTTACCTATACTAGGCAATGCACTCATCGCTTCTACAGCCTGTTCAAGTGTTTTAGATGAATATTTCATTATAAATCTATGGTGTATTAAAGTATAAACTTAAAGGAAACAAATGTCTCACTAGAAGTTATACCTAAATAAATGTGAAAAAATTACATTTGTTCCAAAACCAGGATTTATTGGTCAATTTGAATAATGTCTCGATTTCTAAGTGGTTTTAAGATTAGATAATGGATCAAATAATAAGCAAAAAGCCATGTATTCAAATAAAATATCAATATGCGATGATATAGACAGAATAATTATAGGTTTCATCTTACATTTGCGACACAACAAGTTAAAAAATGGCTGAAGTAATAAGAATGCCCCGTCTCAGTGACACAATGGAGGAAGGGAACATCGTAGGATGGCAAAAGAAAGTAGGAGATAAAGTAAGTCCTGGTGATATACTTGCAGAAGTAGAAACCGATAAGGCAACTATGGACTTAGAGAGTTTTAACGAAGGTGTACTTCTGTATATCGGCGTTGAGCAAGGTCCTGTAGCAGTGGAAGGCGTTATTGCCATAATAGGTGAAGCTGGAGAAGATATTTCTGCTACACTAGAAGCTATTAAAAAAGAAGCTTCAACAGCTGACAGTAAGGCTGATACTAAAGAAAAACCTGCTGAAAAAGTAGCTGCTCACAGTGCACCAAAAATGGCAGCAGCTCCGGCACCTACTCAACAGGCCACTGCTGTTACAGACGATGGTAGAGTAAAAGCATCTCCGTTAGCTCGTAAAATGGCTTCAGATGCAGGATTTGACATTGCTGACATTGCAGGTAGTGGAGAAAACGGAAGAATAGTAAAAGCTGATATAGAGAATGCTATAGCAAATGGTCATACTAATAAAACCGCTGCTGCTGCCCCACTCAGTTTACCACAAATAGGCATAGATCCTAGTGTTTATGGAGATAAGCCAGTATCTCAGATGCGTAAAATCATTGCTAAGAGATTAGGAGAAAGTAAATTTTCTGCGCCCCATTTCTATCTTACGATGGAAATCAACATGGATAATGCAACTGCAGCTAGAAAAGTAATAAACGAGGATGCACCAGTAAGAATATCATTTAATGATATCGTTGTAAAAGCTTCAGCTGCTGCACTTAGAAAACATCCAGATATCAATGCTTCATGGTTAGGAGATAAGATCACTTATCACCAAGATATCAACATAGGTGTAGCCGTTGCTATAGACGAAGGTCTCATGGTTCCTGTTATAAGAAATGCGGATCTAAAGTCTCTTACTGCACTTAAAGTAGAAATTAAAGACTTAGCTGGTAAAGCTAAAACAAGGAAGATTTCACCTGCAGAAATGTCCGGAAATACTTTTACAATCAGTAATTTAGGTATGTTCGGGATAGAAGAGTTTACCGCTATCATCAATCCGCCAGACGCTTGTATACTAGCAGTAGGCGCCATAATTGCTAAACCAATTGTGAAAGATGGTAATATTGTTGTAGGAAATATGATGAGAATCACCCTCTCTTGTGATCATAGAATTGTAGATGGCGCCAAGGGTGCTGCTTTCTTACAAACATTAAAAGGTTTCTTAGAAAATCCTGTAAAGATTTTGGTTTAAATTAGGTTTTTGATTCATTAATCTATTGTGCAAATTGCCTCAGTTTTCTGACGTAATAATTTATATATTGCACTTATTAAGAATATGAATCCCCGACATTTATAATCCCTAGCAAATACCCAGAAGAAATTAAACCCATGAACACTAAAAGGCCCATAGACGTGCAAGGTCACCGAGGATGCAGAGGCCTAGAACCAGAAAACACTATTCCTGCTTTTATCAAAGCGGTAGAACTAGGTGTTACTACGCTGGAAATGGATCTTGTAGTTACTAGAGACAAACAAATTATTGTCTCACACGAACCCTTTTTTAATCATGAAATAACAACTCACCCTGAGTTAGTAGATATCAACGCCGACAACCAACAAGATTTTAACTTATTCTTAATGGATTGCGATGAAATACAAACTTATGATGTTGGGATTCAAGATCATCCGAGGTTCCCTCAACAAGAAGAAAACCCTGCTTACAAGCCCCTTTTAACTGAAGTAGTAGAAGAGGTCAATAACAAATGTAAGGATCTGAAAGTGTCGACACCTTATTATAATGTAGAGATAAAGCGTCTTCCTAGTCAAGATAATAAATACCATCCAGATGTTGTTTTATATGCAGCCTATGTTGTTAATACATTGATCGCATCAGGGATAAAAGATAAAACATTCATTCAGTCTTTTGACATAGAATCACTAGAAGAGGTAAGAAGAACCAATCCTGAAATTCCTCTTGTTCTATTGGTAAATAACAATGATTCTGCTGAAGTCAACGTCTCTAAGCTTTCTTTTAACCCCGAAGTATACAGCCCTGAATTCAAATTAGTAAACAAGGAACTCGTTGATTATTGCAGAAACCATAATATCAAGCTCATTCCTTGGACAGTTAACAAACCTGAGGATATTAAATCACTTCTTGCATTAGGAGTAGATGGTATAATTACTGATTATCCCAATCTATTGATTTCCATAATCAATGAGAGTAATGAGTATGAGATATTAAGATAGTATTCCTCGTAAATAGCACTGTTGAAATCTGGCTTAGTTTCGTCGCAGACAAATCGTTTATCCCATTCAAATCCTGTGCACTTAATTACCTTATCCAGTTGGATACATATATCGCCTACTAGCTTTTTTAGCTGGTCTCTCTCTTAAAACTCCTTCACCAACTTCCTGTTATTAAACAAGTCCTTAGCAAGAAACAGCGATCGTTTTTAGAATAGTTTTATCTAAAAAGTTATGCTCATAACCATAATTTGCTTTCAAATATCTTAGCAAACAAATATGGTTTATAATTCAAGCATATCTGCGGCTTACCACTGATCTATATTAAGATACGACACCAATTTTATCTTTATTATGCCGTATAAATTTTAAACATAGTTTTTTGTTTAGCTCAAGGCGAAAAGCGCAGGTATACCCCCGTTTAACTATACATGTATTTTCAACGCAGAGTAATCTCATTAAAAACTATGTGCAGCGTTCTCAAGTTAAACTGGTATAAAGCTAACGTTAGAGTAGTAGAATTATAACGGACTCAAGTTGTAAAAACAACATAAAAAAAAGCGATTATGACTGCTCATAACCGCTTCGATTGATATTATATAAGTATTCTTTACTTCTTAATAACCTGAAGTTTTATTTCCATTATAGTACTCTTCTTGTCTAGAGTTACCTGATGATTGTACGCCATTACCATTGTAACCATCTGGTTCTGCCATATCAAAATCATTTGGCTCACATGTTCTGAATTCTACCCTTCTGTTCATAAAGTGATGCGCCTCAGAATCAGGTGCCGTTATCATAGGGTTGTCTTCTCCACCATACATTAACTTGATACGACTTCTATCTATCCCGTAACTATCAACTAAGTAATCTACGGCAGATTTAGCTCTTTTGTAAGATAAAACTCTGTTGTAGTCATTAGAGTTTCTAGAATCTGTGTGCCCTTGTGCTACAACGCATACCTCAGGACATTTTTTCAATACCTGTGCTACATTATGTAAGTGACTGAAATATTCTGGTTTGATCTTATCTCTGTTCAAGTCAAAGTGTATCATAGGTAAGAACCATTGACCACATCCAGAATTCATATTAGACGCAGTTACAACAGGTACTTCTACAGTAGATGTCGTTCCATCTGGATTGGTAACTGTCCTTTCTACCATTGTGGTTGTAGAACCACCTCCAGCTCCAATTCCAAAAGAAGAAGGAGATCGTTTAACTTCACTGATCAACTCATTCTTTATTTCACTTGTTCTTTGATCTATTATTTTCTTGAGTTCATCTTCATCAGCACAACATTCTTCTTCACAATTAGCTACACCATCTTCATCGATAGGACAACCAGGACGAGAATATGGCTCTTTATCTTCGCAATCAACAACGCCATCACCATCACTGTCTAGTCTTACTCCTCTAGTGTCCACGGGACAATCACTTGGTGTATCTAGCTCTTGATCCATCATATCTATTACACCATCATTATCTTCATCTACAAGATCTAGTTTAGGTTGAGATTTGAGGCTTGCTACATCAGAAAAAGCAGCATCATAAGCATTCATCCAGTATAATGGCTCAGTTACTTTATCAAAGTTTCCAATGTTGATCCCGATTCTCATGTGAGTATAGTGACCAATATCTACGTTATTGGTTTGATCCAATGCCGTCCTGAATTTAATACCATCTAAATGATCGTTATCAGACAAGAATAATTGATGCTCTAAAGCAATATTTATTCTCTTACTTATCTTACGGGCAATTCCCATTGATGGTATAAAAACGACATGCACATTAATATCATCACCAAATCTGAATATACCGACTTTCTTAAAACCATCAGTTTCGTAGACGCCATCATAGATTTCATCTAATGCATCAGAGATATCATTTCGACCATCTAAAGTGTTGAATTTATCCACTGAAAAGTCTACTCTATCTGACAAACTCTCATATGGCAAATCATCACTGCCTAAAAGGTCTAACTTGGTTCTGTTATGATCAAGACCTAATCCTAGAGTTGCATACCAGTTCCACTTATTTCTTTCTTTGTGAAAAAGCAAGTTTCCAATATTTAAAACTACTGCAGTATTTGCAGCGATATAAGTTGTTTGATGTGAAGGAAACCATACGCCTGGGCCGCCTGTTGTAGTATTATAACTATCAAAAACAGGTTCTACAAGACCTCCACCCAGAGATCTGTGGCTCCATGGTTGTCTTTCTAGACCAGTAGCCACACCATAGAAAGCAGAAAACCGAAGTGAAAAGATATAGTTTAATGATTTTCTTAAATGCAATCCTGCACCAAAACCACTAGGAATGTTTCTATCAACATCTCCATCTATAAAAAAGTGACCAAAATGAAGACCTAGTTCCCATGAGTTCTTTGGTTTAGCTGAGTATTTATACTCACCCATTTTCCAGCTTTTATTTTGCTCGGAATCCTCTGTCATATCATCTGAGACATTAGGGCTTTTCCAAGTATCTTTATAATCATCATCTGATACTTCTTCTTCCTTTGAATCAGTATCGTATATGGTTGTTACAGTTGGATCATCGGAACCAGATTCTGGTTCAAATTCCTCAATCTGCGCAGAAATAAATGTTGCTATTAGTAACAACAATACTGTAGTAGTTAACTTATTAGTCATGAGACAATACATTATAGTTTACTTATTAGGTGTCAATAATTTCTCAAAAATAAAACATAATTCACCTATAATCATCAACTTAAAATCTGCTTGAAAGCAAATTTTATACAATTATAGATATATATATTAAAAAAATGTAATGTATATTTGTACTGTGTAGTTTTCTCATAGTATGTTTATAT
>JALZVB010000169.1 GCA_023300835.1 Saprospiraceae bacterium
TCTTCCGATCTGATCTCTTATGATTTTGTTTTACCCTTTATATAATAATAAGTTTCTAGCTGTGACCTCTTTACTGGTTTTTCTTTTTTCTTGTAGGTATTTGATTTTCTAAAATCAAGGTTTCGAGCCTTTACGTTATCGTCAAGTTGTATATTAATAATATCCCTTATTGTTTTCTTGCATGCTGGGTCAAGTATTGGGAACATAGTTTCTATCCTATAATGTAGGTTTCTTTCCATCCAATCTGCAGATGAAAGATAAATCTTTTCATCTCCATTATTTCCAAATATAAATACTCTAGCATGCTCTAGATATCTATCAACTATACTTATGGCTTCCATAGATTTAGCTGATTTTCTAATACCAGGAATGATGCAGCAAATACCTCTTACGATCAGTTTTATTTCGACACCAGCTTTATTTGCAGCATATAACAGATCAATCATCTCTGTATCTTGAAGGCTATTCATCTTGAGAATGAGATAAGCTTCTTTTCCGTTATTTGCAGAAGTTATTTCTGCATTTACAAGTTCGATTAATTTCTCTTTAAGATTGAATGTACCTACACCTAAATATTTAAAATCGCTACTTGGTCTTACTTTGGTTTCTAGGTATTTGAATATTCTTTTAGACTCTTTTATTAGTTTATAATCAGAAGTAAATAAGCCAAAGTCTGTATATAAATCAGCTGTTGTTTCATTAAAATTCCCTGTACTTAGGTAAGCATAATTTTTGCTTTCCTCACCTTCATTTTTAATTACAATAGCCATTTTAGAATGAACCTTGATTCCTGGCAGGCTATAAATTACATTAACCCCGGCAGCTTCTAGTTTCTCACCCCATGACAAGTTATTACTTTCATCAAATCGTGCTTTTATTTCGACAAAAGCTGTTACACTAATACCATTTTTTGCAGCTTTTATAAGTGCATCCATAATCTTAGACTCCTTGGCTACCCTATATTGAAGGACCTTAATATGCGTCGTGTTTTTATCTACTGCAGCTTTCTCAAAGAAATTTACTACAGATTGGTATGAGTGGTATGGGTAATATAGAATGTGATCTTTCTTATTTATCTCCCCAAATATACTTTTGCCTTCTAGTGCTTTATATGGGATAGGAGATAACTTTATATCCTTTAGATGAGTCTTACCAAAAGACGGGAATCTGAATAAGTCTGAATTATTATGATATCTTCCTTCAGGTAATATATCCATTTCTTTGAATTCAAACACATTGGTAAGATAGTCTAGGAAATGACTAGGCATTTCTCTGTCATAAACTAATCGTGCTGCTGTACCAATATCACGTTTTGATATTCCTTTTTTTATTTTCGCAATTAAATCTCCGCTGTATTCATCATCAATATATAATTCTGCATCTCGTGTTTGTTTAATAGAAAAACTGTCAATAATGTTGAAGCCAGGAAACAGTTTTGTCACATTACTTCTTATAATATCATCTAGGATAATAATATCGTGGGTATTCTTTTTTGATTTTGGTAGTTCGATGAATCGACCCATGATATGACTTGGAGCTCTTATGAGCCCATAGTAATTATCATAATCACTGACATCTTTATTTTTCATGTATATAGCGAGATATAGTACTGAATTCTGTAAAAATGGTTTTATCATTTTGTCTTTCAGTAGGATAGGTTGAACATGTGGTTGTAGTTCATCTATAAAATAATCATCAACAAATTGTATTTGCTCCTCGTTAAGATCATTCCATCTCACTATGTTAATACCATTGGTTTTCAATTCAGGGACAATCTGATTTTCAAATATTGAACTGAAGACTTCTTGTTGCTTATTTACAATAGAGAGTATCTGTTTCAATATTTGCTTCGGTGCAAATTCTAGCTTCTTAAATGTTTTTTTACCAGCCCTTATAAGGTTTTTGTGATTGGCTACCCTTACCTTAAAGAATTCTTCCAAATTTGATGAATATATAGACAGAAATTTAATCCTTTCCAGTAATGGTACATTTTTATCCATCGCCTCTTGTAGGACTCTGTAATTGAAGTCAAGCCAACTGATATCTCTATGTATATATGGTATAGTTTCTTTCATCTTTCAGATGCCAAAATAAGCAATTCGTACGATTACAGTCTTAATGCTTTTGACATATTTATCTTATTCTGTACTAAGTTAAGTAAGATACTTTTCTGTTCAATTTTCTTTAGAATATTACTTCTTTTTATAAATTTTAATGTTTAATCCCATATTATTACATTTTTTAACTTTTATAGAAGAATCATGAGACAAAAGATAGCTGCAGGTAATTGGAAAATGAATTTAACGTTACCGGAAGCACGTCAATTAACCCAAGAAATTAAGCATCATAAAATCCCAAAAGATGTTAATGTAATACTAGGTTGTCCTTCTCCATTCTTATATATGATGAATTCACTCGTCGAGAAAACGGATAGGCTTAACATAGCTGCTCAGAACTGTAATAATAATGATAGTGGTGCTTACACGGGAGAAGTATCACATTCAATGTTATCTTCTGTAGGTGTTAACTATGTGATAATTGGTCATTCAGAGAGAAGAGAATACTTTAATGAGTCTAACAAACTATTAAAAGAAAAGATAAATACGCTTATAGCAAATGGGTTTAAAATTATATTTTGTTGTGGAGAACCACTCAAAATCCGTAAAGCAAAGACACAGTCTAACTATGTGTTAAATCAATTACAACAAAGTTTGTTTCATTTAACTTCAGATGAAATGAAGCAAATAATAATAGCATATGAGCCTATATGGGCCATAGGTACAGGACTTACTGCAAGCCCTGCTCAAGCGCAACAAATGCATAGTTTTATCAGAAAACAACTTAATAGTAAATATGGGAAGGCTACATCCGAAGCAACCAGTATTTTATATGGAGGTTCAGTTAAGCCTGGTAATGCTAAAGAGTTATTCTCCATGAAAGATGTAGACGGAGGGCTTGTCGGTGGTGCTTCTCTCAAACCTGAAATGTTCAAGAATATTATTAACGCTTTCTAAATATATTCTTATTAGCTGCTGGTTTTTTAAGTATTGAATATTTCATGTACCTTCTTAAAACGATAATCAAATATCTCTACTAGTCGGGCTTGAACATAGATACGATGAACCAGTTGTCCAATTATTCCCATTGGCAGGCTGTATTCCACAATATCAGTCATATGTGTTTTACCTTCAATTTCTTTGAAGATATGTTGGTGGCGCCATAATTTATATGGTCCTTTTAGTTGGAGGTCAATAAAGAATTTTTTGTCAGTAACTTCTTTGATTTCAGTTTTCCAATAAAT
>JALZVB010000170.1 GCA_023300835.1 Saprospiraceae bacterium
GCTGTGAACTTGAGTTATACATATACGGCTACGGGTGATTGTGGAACGTCTTCTTGCACTTCTTCATTTGCAGTAGCTGCAGGAACAGAACCTAGTATAGAATGTGCTGAAGATATGATTTTGACAGCTTGTTTGAGTCAAGCTGTTGTTGACGCGGCTTTTGCAACTTGGTTATCAACGGCTTCGATAGGAGTAATATTAGATTGTAGTATCGCAACAACTCCTGAAGTTTATATTGCGTCTTCAGATGGTACAGGAGATGGATCGTGTACAACTTCTGGCGAATTCATAGAGATCTGTGTGACCGCAGAATGTCCAGGATGTGAAACAGTAACACCTATAGATTTAAGTGGTTGGGAAATAGAAGACACGGCATCCAATGATGGTAGTCCAGCAACTACAGGAATAATTACTTCAGGTAGTTTATTGCCAGGAGAATGCATAACAATATATAGTGGATACTTTAATGGATCAATTGCAAATCCTGCTACTGGAACAATGGGGTCTACTTTAGTAATCACTTCAGATAGAATTAATTGTCCCGTATGGAATAGTGGAGGGGATGTGATTTATTTATACAATGGAGATAGTCAAGGAGGAGGAACGCTTATTGATTTTGAAACTTCGACTAGTGGATTGTCAACTTATGTAGTTCCTACTATGACATGTCCTACACCTGGTGGTCCTGCAGGATGTAATCCGGTATTATCTAATAACGCTATTGCTGCACCAGATGCATGCACAGGTGGCACATCGACAATAACGTTTACAGTTACGGACGATTGTACTAGTGTAAGTTGCATGGCTGATTTTACAGTTCCTGCAGCTCCAGTACTTTCTGTTACCTGCGCAAGTAATGTAGCATTGCTAGGATGTTCAAGTTCTTCAGATATAGTTGCAGCGTACAATAGTTGGTTAGCTGGTTTTAGTTTTGCTGGAGGATGTAATGCCGCAGTTACTAGTACCGCACCCGCATTACCAGCCTATGTATGTGGCGCTGGGGTCAGTTTAAGTTATACCTATGTCGCGACTGGAGATTGTGGAACTGCGATGTGTACGAGTACGTTTGATGTTGCCGCGGCGACAGGATTGACGGTAACCTGTCCAGCAAATGTAAGTTTAGGAACATGTATGAGTTCTGCAGGTATAACTACAGCATATAATAGTTGGTTAGCTGGTTTTAGTTTCAGTGATGGATGTAATGCGGCCGTAACGAGTACAGCTCCAGCGTTACCTACATATGTATGTGGTGCAGCTGTGAGTTTAAGTTATACTTATGTGGCAACTGATGATTGTACTTCTGCGATGTGTACGAGTACATTTGATGTAGCAGCTGGAACCGCATTATCGGTAATATGCCCGACGGATGTTTCTTTGCCTGCATGTAGTACATCAACTGAGATTACAACAGCTTTCAATACTTGGTTAAGCGGATTTTCAAACACTGGTGGTTGCAATGGAATGGTTACAAGTACACCACCAACATTGCCAGCCTTTGTATGTGCTGGTCCTGTAAACTTAAGTTATACATATACGGCAGTTGGAGATTGTGGAACGGTTATGTGTACTTCTAGTTTTGCTGTTGTAGCAGGAACAGATCCAACCGTTACCTGTCCTTCAAATATGACTACTGTGACTTGTTTAAGTCAACCAGAGATAGATGCTGCTTTTGCAACTTGGATTTCAACAGCGGCAACTGGTTTATCTGGTTGTAATCCTATATTAAGTAATAACGCTGGATCAGCGCCAGTAACTTGTACTGGCGGTGCTGCCCCAGTTACTTTTACAGTTACTGATGATTGTACGACTGTAAATTGCATTGCAAATTTTATAGTGCCAGCAGCACCAGCAATATCAATTACATGTCCAGTTAACGTCGCATTAGGATCATGTTCTAGTACAACTGAAATAACATCTGCTTATAATACTTGGATATCAGGCTTTACTTTTAGTGGTGGTTGTAATGCAGGCGTTACAAATACGGCTCCTGTATTACCTACATATGTATGCGGAGCTGCAGTAAGTTTAACTTACACTTATGTTGTAACTGGAGATTGTGGCACAGAAATGTGCACCAGTACTTTTGGTGTAGGAGAGGTAACAGCTTTATCAGTAACCTGTCCAGCAAATGTTAATTTAGGATCTTGCATGAGTTCTGCAGATATTACTGCAGCATATAATACATGGTTATCAGGATTTTCATTTGCTGATGGATGTAATGCATCGGTAACAAGTACGGAATCTTTATTACCGGCTTACATATGTGGCGCAGCTATAAACTTAAGTTATACATATATAGTATCAGGAGATTGTGGTACAGAAATGTGTACAAGTACATTTGCAGCAGCTCCAGGAACAATGTTATCAGTTACATGTCCTAGTGATATCATATTGCCAGCCTGCTCCACATCAGCAGATATCAGTACTGCCTATACCACGTGGTTAAATGGATTTTCTAATACTGGAGGTTGTAATGGTGTTCTTACAAGTACGCCACCAGCTTTACCAACTTATATTTGCGGTGCTGCCGTAAATCTCAGTTATACATATACGGTCATGGGAGATTGTGGTGTGATGAGTTGTACATCTGCTTTCAATGTGACGGCTTCATCTTTACCATCAATTAACTGTCCTATAAGTACAACAGTAGCAACATGTTCTACGCAAGCAACTGTTGATGCAGCATATTCAACTTGGGTAGCTACAGGTTCTATTAATAGTGCAGGATGTAACGGTGTCCTTAGTAATGATGCTACAATTGCACCTTTAATATGTGTAGGTGGAACAAGTACAGTAACGTTTACATTAACAGATGATTGTACAACGGTTAGCTGCATGGCTAACTTTATAGTGCCAGTAATTCCTGCTCCGACAATAACTTGTCCATCAGATATTACAGTTCTATGTGATGCCTCTATTGATCCTGCAGATACAGGTATTCCAGTAACTACAAGTTGTATTATTAATCCAACTGTTGTCTTTGTGGATAGTGGATTACTATTGCCAGGTGGAAGTATAGATAGAACATGGACAGTTACCAACCAATGTGGTGTAGCTGTAAGTTGTGTTCAAGTCATTACGTCAGGTGCTTGTCTTGCAACAATTGATGATCCATGTTCTTGTTCAGATCCAACTAATTATTTTATAAATGGTCAGTACTATTATCATGAAGTTGTTCAAGTTACTGGAGCTACGGGAGGCACATGGAACATGACAGGTATAACTGCTGGTTCAGCGTTTGATAATTCAGGAAATCCTATTGCACTGCCATTTACTGGTATTGAGACACCACCAGGAAGTGGTGTTTATTTATTTGATTTTTGGCACTTAAGTGATGTAGGGTTTTGTGCAGATTTTACTGAAACAATAACAGGGCAAATTTTGAGTATCTGTAATAGTTGTGCTTTGCCTTTATTAGATATTACTTGTCCAGCTGATTTAGGTTTGGGTAACTATACGTGTAATAATATTGCTGATATTCCTATGTTACCAGCAACAATTACTGACGCAATGGCAGCGCCATATAGTATTGCAATTAATAGTCTTTCTTGTGGTGTACATTCATTGATTGTAAGTGATGATATGCAACCTGATGTATGTTTAACAGGTGGACAAACGATAATAAGAACTATTACAGTATTTGATGACCTTAATGGTAATAATCTTTTGGAAGTAGGAGAACAATCAGATCAATGTGATTTTATAATAAATGTAATTGAAGATGTCACAGCGCCGGTTATTGACTGTCCTGTAGCGACAACTGTTAACCTAGATGTAGCTTGCACTTACGATTTAAGTTCAGTAGGCGTTGCAACAGTTAGTGATGATTGTCCTGGAATAAATGCACCTACTTTTATTGATGATTTGACAGGTGTTACAGGATGTGTCTCAGGGATGAATCCATTTGGATTAATTTCTAGAACTTGGTCTGTAATTGATGGTTGTGGAAATTCTAGTTCTTGCAATCAGTCAATTACGATTGTTGATAATATAGCACCTAGTGCATTATGTCAAGATATACAAATCGAGCTTGACGCAAATGGATCGGTACTCATAACACCACAAGATATAGATTCTGGAAGTACAGATAATTGTACAGGTGATCTCACGCTTTTAATTTCTCAATCTATTTTTTCTTGTACAGATTTAGCTTCAATGGCATTGGAATGTTCTACAATTATTCCTGTTGAACTTTCTGTTGGAGACGCTTGTGGAAATTTATCGAGCTGCACAAGTAACATTACATTGATAGACAATATAGCTCCGACGGCTGTTTGTCAAGACGTTACATTAAACCTAGATGGCAGTGGAAATATCACCACCTTTTCTAATGTTTTTGATGGAGGTAGTTTTGATAACTGTACTACTGTATTAGACCTTGAGGTTTCTCAGCTCTCTTTTAGTTGTGAAGATATTGGCGCAGTATGTCCAACTATTATTCCTGTGACCTTGACCCTAACAGACAATTGTAACAATGAATCAACTTGTATATCTAATGTAAGTCTGGTAGATGATATTGCACCAATTATTTCTTGCCCTAGTAATAAAACGATTAATCTAGCGCCAGGTATATGTGGCGCTTTTAGTGCGGAACCAATTCCTGCAATGCGAGATAATTGCGCTGCGACAATTACAAGAACGAGACCTGCGGCTGATGTGTATGATGCAATAGATTGTGAAACTGGAGAAAGCACAGGTGCAAATTACGTATATACAGCTGAAGATATCTGCGGAAACATTTCTGTTTGTTCTTACACAGTAACCTTAAGAGGACATATTTCTGAATCAACACTGGCCTGCAATGACCATATTAATATAACAGCTAATGATGCCTGTGAAACAAATTTCAGTGCCAGTATGATTCTCAAAGGAAATAATTATGGCTGTTACGATTGTTTTGAGTTATCTATAGATACGCTTCATTCAGAGACAGGATTAGCAGATTGGAGAGTTACGGTAACAGATCCAGTAACTGGTGCAACATGCTGGGGCTTAATAACTATAGAAGACAAACAAGATCCAACGTTAGTATGTGACGTATGTCCAGTAGGTGGATTAGGCGATATAGATGGTGACGGTGTTACGGACTACGATGAAGATTGTACGTTATTATGTACAGACTTAAAGC
>JALZVB010000171.1 GCA_023300835.1 Saprospiraceae bacterium
TAGTTGTTCTAGATGAGAGTATAATGGAACGTCTCAATAACGAAGAAATTAATACTAAAAAAGGACCTGTCTTTCATACAGCAATTATTGCAGGCGTTATGGCTGTCAAGAAAACCAGTGATCTTATTCCATTGTGCCATCCGCTTATGATAAATAAATGTCATGTGGATATTTCTGTGAATGAAGACAATGAAGTCGTTGTTATATGCACAGTAAAAATTGAAGGAAAGACTGGTGTTGAGATGGAAGCATTGACTGGAGCAACTGTAGCAGCGTTAACAATATATGATATGTGTAAAGGGTTTTCACACAACATAGTTCTTAAAGAAACCCGATTAGTAGAGAAAACTGGAGGCAAAAGTGATTACAAAATCAAAGACTAAACATACCAAACATACTAAATTGACCAAACCAAGAGGTGGGCAATATCATAGTAATGAATGGGGAATCATAGGAGCACCTTGTGATATTATCAAAGAACTGGCGCTGTCTATTAATGATAGGTTGAAGAAGACAATGACTATTGGATTCCTCGATGCTGATCATAAGAAAGCCAGAAAAACACATAAGTTCCATACCAGTTATGTAGATAAGATTTCTTACCAGAATCTGCAAACAGATTCTCCACTTGCCGTATTACAATCACGTCATAATTTTATTGACCTAGACTTGTTACTGGTTAATGGAAATCACTACACTGCTGCAAAGCAGATTGTATTAATCAATGAAGCTAAAAAAGAATCTCTTCAACGGAAAATTGATCGACTTACAGATATTAGAATAATATTATTAGAGCGATCGACTGATGACATTTATGACTTCGTACTAGAACTAGTGAAAGACAAAAGCAATATTCAGGTTTTCAAACGGAATGAAATAGAGAAAATATCTCAAGCCATTATTGATGACTATGACAACACTACAAATGTTGTCTACGGACTTATCTTAGCCGGAGGCAAAAGTAAACGGATGGGTCAAGATAAGGGATCCATAGAATACTACGATCAACCACACAGAGATTATCTCGCTAAACTGGTTAAGCCCTTCTGTCACCAAGTATTCATCTCTTGTCGTAAGAATCAAGATGAACTTATAGAAACTAAAAACACTAAGCTCTATGATACATTTGAAGGTTTAGGCCCTTATGGTGCGATATTATCTGCTTTCAGATCTGATCCCAACAAAGCCTGGTTGGTATTGGCTTGTGACTTACCGTTTATGGATAACGCATTACTCAAGCAACTTTTCAAGGCTAGAAACAGAAGTAAGATGGCAACTTGTTTCTATAACTCGGAGACTGATTTTCCGGAACCCCTTATTACGATATGGGAGCCTCGCTCCTACCCTGTTATGTTAGAATATCTCAGCCAAGGTTACTCGTGCCCTAGAAAGGTTTTAATAAATACAGATATCGAAATGATTAAATTAGCCGATGAGTCCAAATTGACAAATGCCAATGACCTAGAAGCTATGAAAAAAGCCAAGAATAAAATAACTGCTAATCTATAAACAGCTCTAAATAGTCAGACATGCACATTCCACATATCTATAAAAACGAAAACTTATCTGAGGTTAAAGCATTTGTAGAGAACAACAGTTTTGGAATACTTGTAAATACTATGGATGGAATACCATGGGCTTCTCACATCCCTCTAGAACTTGATAAAGATGCGGATGGTCAAGAAGTTCTATATGGACATATATCTAAGGCAAATCCACAATGGCGATATTTTTCTGACAACGAGAAGGTCTTAGCAATATTTAATGGACCTCATGCATATGTGTCTTCATCTTGGTATAATCATGAGAATGTCCCAACTTGGAATTATATTGCAGTCCATGTATATGGAAAACTTGTTGTTCTTGATAATGATGAATTACTATTATCATTAACTAAACTGGTAGACAAATACGAAAAAGGCAGTGATAAGCCAGTAAAAGTAGAAGAAATGTCTTCTAAAACAATGAGGCAAATCAATGGTATTGTAGGTTTCAAAATTGTTATATCAGATATACAAGCGGCTTATAAGCTGTCGCAAAATAGAGATAATGAAGATTATCACAACGTGGTAAACAAACTTGAATCATCATCTGAACCTAGTACTAAACAAACTGGAACAGAAATGAAACATAGAAGATCAAGCGATACTAAGTAAAAAAATAATTATATAAATTCCGAATAAGAAAATTGAAAATAATACAGCATGAAAGTAGAAGCATATCAAATCAAAGGATGGAACACAGATGTAGCCGGAGTCGTTATGTCTGAAAATGATGATTGGATTTTAATAAATGAAATTCCAGTAGATTATCAAGTAGATGGATTCACACTGATCAACAAAGCTTTTGTAAAAAAGAGATACACTAAGAAGTTTGAAAAGAGAATTGCTAAAGTTCTAAGTCTCAAGAAATATAAAGCTCCGAAAGTTAAAGGATTCAAATTTGGAAAGATAGCAGACATGCTGTTGTGGATAGAAAATAAATATGGCTTCTTTCAGTTCCAAGATGACCTAGAAGAGTCACTAGAAATTGGTGTTATTGATATAATTAAGAAGAACAACTTGAGTCTATTATTCTTGAAACAGAATGGAAAATTTGATTGGAAGTATGTTTATGAATATAAACTAGACAAGATCAGAAAAATAACTTTTGATTCTAACTACCTACAATCACTTAAGCTGTTAGCTGAAGACGTTTAATTTTTATATGACTCCAGAAGATCATTACATAACAAAGAAGTAACTGGCTAAGAGCGGCAGTTTTAGGCGCTAATGATGGCATACTATCTACGGCTAGTATTGCCATCGGCGTAGCCGCTGCCAGTAACTTAAGAGAGCCCATCATATTGGCATCAGTAGCAGGACTCGTCGCTGGTGCCCTATCAATGGCAGCTGTAGAATATGTGTCTGTTTCTTCACAAGTCGATATTGAAACCGCTGACCTAGCTAGAGAACAACAGGAGCTAGACAACATGCCAGAGGAAGAGTTACAAGAACTAGCAGATATCTACGTCTCTCGTGGCTTAGACAAAAAACTAGTACATGAGGTAGCTGTCCAGTTAACTGCTCACAATGCGCTAGAGGCTCACGCAAGAGATGAGTTAGGCATAAATGAAATCACACAGGCTAATCCTTTGCAAGCAGCCTTGGCTTCTGGTGCCGCATTTCTAGTGGGTGGTGTTTTACCATTACTCGTGTCATTATTTATGCCATTGGATAACATGGTTATTTATCAATATGTCTTCGCTATTTTATTCCTAGTAATTCTAGGAACGCTGTCAGCACTTACCGGTGGTTCTAAAGTGATTAATTCGATTTTTAGGATTACGCTTTGGGGAAGTCTAGCTATGGGAGTTACGGCTTATGTGGGGTCGTTGTTTTAGTAATTAGTTGAGGCTAAAGCAATAAAACAGAAAACAGTTTAATGACGTCCATAAGGTAGATACAAATTTACCAGGTTAATCTTTATTTTTTTCTTGACATTACACCACTTGAGAATGCCAATAAGACAATTTGAACATCTTGGCATATCATCACCAAAACTAACGAAATCCAACAACCTCAAAAACCTCTCCCTTCCCATAAATATCCATCCCAGAAGGCAATACAACAAACCCATCTGCTTCAACAAGACTTGCCAAATCACCAGACCCCTTACCTCTAACAGGAGTAGCATTCAACCTTCCACTGAGATCACTATCAAGCTTTACTTGTAAGAAATACGTTAAATCAGGTTTAAAATGTACGTCTTCTGTAAGAACAGCGAAAGTTTTTTTTCTATCGGTAACGCAGAGATAATGATCCAACCAATATGAGATATAAACATAAGTACAACTAAATGTTGACACTGGATTTCCAGGTAATGCAAACACGGTACTGCGTTCCCCTTTCCCAAACCAAAAAGGCTTCCCAGGTCTTTGTTTTACACCATGAAATACTTTTTTGACACAGAATTTATAGGGGAGAAACGATTTTATAC
>JALZVB010000172.1 GCA_023300835.1 Saprospiraceae bacterium
TCAAGATAATCAAACTCTACGCTGAAATTCTTCTCTGTTTCGTTTACATGAAATTGTACAAATTCATTATTAGGTTTAGTGAGGATCAGGTAGACACCATTATCCAGTGTATCTTGACCTTGTAGGACAAATTTTCCTACTTTCTCAGCCATCAGCGTATCTCTTACTAGATGCTTGTCTGCCATATAATAGCCGATTATCAATGTATCATTATCGTAATTGTTGATTTTGATGTCTACTCTGTATTGACCGAACATTATTGTCTGGCAAAAAAGTATTATTGAAATCGCACTTAAAATATTTTTCATATTCTCTTAACTTAATTCTAACTAGAATAGATTTTAAACTTCTATGGTTTAAGATATTTTTAATTCTTGTTTTTAATTGCTGGCCGATGTACCACGTTGATTAGCCAATAGGAACAATACAGCCATTCTTACAGCAACACCATTTTCTACTTGTTGTAATATAATTGAATGTTCTGAGTCTGCTACATCACTATCAATTTCTACTCCTCGATTGATAGGACCTGGGTGCATGATGACCTTCCTATCGGACATAGTGTCCAGTATCTTTTTATTTATTCCATAGTATAATGCATACTCCCTGAGTGATGGAATGTAGTTTATATCTTGTCGTTCGAGTTGGATGCGCAGTACATTAGCGATATCGCACCATTCTAAGCTTTCTTTTAGATTAAAAGATACATTTACACCGAGCTTATCTATATGCTTAGGAATTAATGTTGGTGGTCCGCATACGCTTACTTGTGCACCTAGTTTTTTGAGACAATATATATTAGATAACGCCACACGAGAATGGAGTATATCGCCGAATATACATACTTTCTTACCTGTCAAATCTCCTACAGTTTCCTGCATAGAAAATGCATCGAGTAATCCCTGTGTAGGATGTTCATGTGTCCCGTCTCCTGCATTGATAATACTAGCGTCTATATGTTGCGATAGAAAATGATGTGCACCTGGAGCAGGATGTCTCATGACGATCATATCTACTTTCATAGATAGAATATTATTGACTGTATCTAGTAGCGTTTCGCCTTTAGACACGGAACTACTGGCTGATGAAAAGTTAATCACATCAGCAGACAATCTCTTTTCAGCTAACTCAAACGATAGTTTAGTTCGCGTAGAATTTTCAAAAAACAGATTTGCAATAGTGACATCTCTCAGCGAAGGTACTTTCTTGATAGGTCGATTAATAACTTCCTTGAACTTTGTCGCCGTATCAAAAATAAGTCGAATATCTTGAGCTGTAATGTATTTTATACCTAACAGATGTTTAGTACTTAAGACACCTTCCGTCATTCTTTATCTTCCTTGTTAGATGAAAAAATAAGAACCTTATCTCGCCCTTCTATATGTTCCCATTGGACCCTGACATATGCATCATCTAGACTGTCTACCTCGATACCCACATAATCAGCTCTTATAGGTAAATGTCGATTAAACCTTCTATCTACCATACACATCAACTCAAGCGTCTCAACCCTACCAAAATCTTGCAGCGCAGATATCGCTGCATGTATAGTTCTGCCTGTATACAATACATCATCTACAAGAAGTACTTTTTGGGCTTCGATACTGAAATCAATTTGATTAGTACTTGCCTTGATTGGTGTATTTCTAAGTCTAAAATCGTCTCTATAAAAAGTTATATCTAGCTTTCCTAGCTTTAGTGTTTTATTCGGCAGCTGTTTTTTCAGAATTTCAATTATACGTTCAGCAAGTACGACTCCCTTTTCTTGAATTCCAATTATAAGAATTTCTTCTTGATCAGAATAATTTTCAATAATCTGGCTCGCCAGACGTCTCAAGGTTATCTGGAATCTCTGTGGACTTAATATTTGTCTACCTCTCTGCATACGACTTCAAAGATATCTTAAATTATACGCCTCTTTTGTATAAAGTGAATAAATATTCTCCTGACTCAATTAAATAATTGCCATACATCGTAAAATCACCACTCGGCGTCACTCCAATTTGCAAATCTGCATCTCCAATTCCTTTGATAATATCTCCAGCTTGCTCATCAAAAATTAATTGAACTTCAGCATCTGTTGTCATAGTCAAATTCATGTTGACTGTTGGACCTTGAAGTGTTTGTGTTTTACTCGCAGCCACTGCTGTTGAATCCACAACTTTGTTCTTATCAATGAAAGTTATGAATTTAACCTCAGAAGCTTCACCGCTTGACGTCAATGGAATGTTGATTAAAGTACCAGGCAATGTTGTCCCTTCAATATCAAAAAATGGTTGTTTGAATGAACCGGTAATGGCAACTTCAGCAGCCCCATATCCATCACCATAGTACAATGGATTTTGCTCCTTGGTGGTTTCCAACAATCTAAATTTCTCTGAAGATATTTTGACATCAACTCCCCAATCTTTTAATCGATTGTGCACTAACCCACCTTCCAGTAAAGCTTTGTTTCCATCAGGATCATAAATGTAAGAATTTTCTACTGCCGTAATTGAACTGTTATTAATAAGCGCACTTCCTTCTGGAATTGAATACCGTACTCCTAAATAATTCATGGTAGTTTTTACACCAGCTACATCCGCAACACCTTCTATATTAATATCTTTCGGCGCTCCCCAAAGTCTGGCTTTGGCATTGACCATTCCTTCCGTATCCGTCACTCCTTTCCCAATATAATAGTCCAAGAAATCGATTGGGAAACGATTGGTCTCTACATCAAATTGAAAGTAATTTTCGACATATCTTTTTTCAATTGACT
>JALZVB010000173.1 GCA_023300835.1 Saprospiraceae bacterium
TTAATTACACAGTTAGATATAATAACATCAAATGAGCCCTTCTCAAGACCTAAGTCATGAAGTTGGTCGATATTCCCTTTTATAAACTTAACATTAGCTGTCTTGAAGCCAAATTTGTCTGTATGATAATCAATATGTCTATTCCCTACAGCTAATTGCTCATCAGTCATATCGACGCCAACAACCTCACCAGACTCTCCTACTAGACTCGAAGCGATGTATACATCACGGCCTGATCCAGAACCCAAATCAAGTATCTTTAATCCTTTTACTTGCTCAGGTATCGTTAAGCCACAACCATAGTATTTACTCATCACTTCATCGTGAATCTGCGAGAGTATATTCTGTATATGTGCTGGTGGAGGCGTAAGCGTACAACAGGCATTAGTCTTAAGGTCTTCTGACTTATCTAAAGTCTTACCGTAGTATTCTTGAACAGATTCGTGAACTGTAGACATGTGTTATTATTTTAGGTTTTATAGAGTACAAATCTAATAAGGAAATCAATCAAAGGTTGTCAATTGGGGAACAAAATATGTAATACTATATTTAAAGTGATTTCGCCAGTAGAGCAGTATTAACAGGTATTACGGCCGTATGTTTAGGAATGGTTAAAAAATAACATACCAATTTATGACTGGCACTTTTGAGCCAGCACATCGTTAAAAAGCCTCATGATAGCTCTGCTATCCCTACGTTTTTTGCCTCGTTCTGAATCAAAATTCCTTTGTCAAAATATGATACTTTATTATTTACTCATTCCTTAGCGTTTTCAGATACCAGATAGTTTTATCGACATCAATCGTATTTAATCCAAATATTAGGTTCTCTATATTCACCGACATTATTCTCAACATTAATAACAGCAAAATTCAATGCTCCGTAGGGCAAATACTTACCAGAAGTTATAATAGATGTTTCTAATATCGATTCCCAAAACGGAATATCCCCTTTTATATTCATGGCATTATTACAAACCTTAATTACCTCTGCGCCACTCTTTATATGTGTTCTTATCCAAGGGTCAAAGATTTTATTTTCAGATTTCAAACTCATATAATCATCCATAGACATAGACGGATATTCAAACTTCTTGGTTGGCCGAATAGGGATAACTAGGTTATTAAATCTAGAATTTTTGATGACTTGTTTCGCGTAACTTATTATTTTCTTACTGAACCCTTGGCTTTGAAATTCTTTCCTTATGATAATCTGAAGCCCGCCAAGGTAATTGGGTTCTATGTTTTGTTCATAATCGGTAATTCCTTTTGCTAGCATCCAATCCCAACCATTATCAGATAACTCACTTATTGGACCACTGAAATGAAATGGGACTGTATTCATAAAGCCTATTACTTCTGCTCTATCAGATATAAGGTAATATTGAAACTGTGGGAAATATGATTCTACTCTTGGAAAATACTTTAAACTGGTCGGTGACATTAAAGTCAATTTAGGGAATGCTTCCGAGACACCTTGACGGTATTCTTTTACTTGTTGTGGAGATAATTCACTTAGATATATAAAATTATTCATGAGCATGTATAGAAATCATATCTTTATAATATGTGAAATCCAGAATCGGATTAAACCTTATTTAGATAAGATCTCAAGTATTCAAAATGAGACCCTAAGTCGCCATCTTTAGCAATCGTTGCTTTTTGAATCATCTCGCTATTAGGGTCTTTTATTTGAGGTAATACATGCTCAATAAACATATCACCAAATGCTGTAGAAGCATCCCTTGGCATCTCATTAGGTAGGTTATCGATCGTCATCATATCTATACAATCCTCCTGATAAGGTGCTGTTTCTTTTCCAGTAGTTGGATCAAATCCAAAAACAGGGTCTTCAATTGTACTGGCTCTTAAAGTAGATGGAATAGAACTTACTGGTGCAATATCGCAAGTAACATCAGCGATAACCTTTATACCAAATTCATCTTTACTCATCTGATCGACAGTAAAAAAAGCAGGTGCTGCATTATCCCAATAGATACCGTTGATCATAATATCCGACATAGGTAAAAAGTGATGAAAATCAGATTCAAACAGTTCAGGTTGATTATAAAATATATTCATATCATCAAATTCTTTTCCATCTTTACGTTTAGCATAGTAGAAAATTCCTATCTGTGTAAACACTGGATGATCATAGGTCTTAGTCACATAATCAATAGGTCTGACCTTTTCGATCCCCATATCTTCTAAAACTTGAGCAGCTCCATTAGATACCCTTCCTGTTCCTGTAATTGCAATTTTCAGATTTGAAAGGTCTACTTTTTTATAAACATCTATCGCTGTTTTATAGTCATGAATATCTTTCATACGTGGAAGAGAGAAAGTCTGAGTTCGCTTACCATAAGTCCATATCGCATTATGTGCGCCTACCATCCCAGCAAACTTTCCAAATGCAATAACTCTCTTTCCTTTAGAATTGGTAAGCACTTCATAGTCTATAAGACGGATACCCTTTTCCACAACGGCTTGCAATAGTTTTTGGTTATAGGCTTGTGCCTTAATTGTATGTGAGAAAAAGAAATAAGTCTTATTCTCTATTAACAACTCTATTGGCACCTCTTTGACTCCTAGTAAAATATTACGGTCAGACATATCATCAGTTACAGGAACACCAGCATCAATATAGTCCTGATCAGTGTAACATCTAACATCTGATCGCTGTACAACAATATCAATACCACTATCAAGAAGATTTCGACACTGTTGTGGGTCAAGTGGCACTCAACTGTCTGGTGGTGTCTTCCCTTCTTTTATAATCCCGATTTTCATTTTATTGTATTTAGTTGGTCGTGAATTAGACTTTAGTCTGATGCCTAATGTTTTTATAGCATTAGTTCTGATACAAATCTAAAACGAAATATAAGTTACTCCATCACCGCCATATTGCGGCTCAGGATGCCATATTTTTTTAATGTCTTTATATTCTTTTGCTTTTTTCCATAAGACCTTTTTAAGTACCCCAGTTCCCTTCCCATGCAAGATCTTGAGGTCACTAATAGAATTAGCCATTAACGCCGTGTCAAGGAAATCTTGTATAGAGTCTAATGCCTCTTGTTTGCTGTAGCCTCGGATATCTATTTTTGTATCAACAGTAGTATTGTTACTTACAACGGTATCTAAGTTGACTGTCTTGCGCTTTTTTTCGATAGGTGTATTGGCATGAAAGATCTCATTACGAGGTACTTCAAATTGCATAAGACCTATCTGTATCTTGACTTTTTTGGTATTAAATGAGATGACTTGTCCTATTTCTTTACCATTCCGTAATCTTACATGTTGCCCCACTTCTAGGTTCTCAACTTTTTTAAGCTCTTCTTTGAAAACCTCGTTGCTTAGTTTGTTAACGGAAGTGCGACTTTCATTTTTTATATCTTTTATCTTGGTAACAGCAGCTCTCGCCTTCTCAATATTTTTTT
>JALZVB010000174.1 GCA_023300835.1 Saprospiraceae bacterium
TTCCGATCTCATGATATAGTAGTTAGAGTTCATTGTATCAATACATTATTTTTAATACCATTTTTAGAGGTCTGTTTCGATAGTCAGCATATACTTATTGTATGTAGGTAAGTAAAGATACCAAAACCATAAGATCATTTGGGATACTGTCGTAACTTATTGATTACACAGAAGCTATTAAACAGAACCTTTTTTAGGCTTTATAAAAAGGCATCTTAACAACAGTAGCGGGTAACTGATTTTTTCTGATTTGAATTAAAAGAGACGTACCTTTTTTAATATACTTCTTCTCTACATAACCCATTCCTATTCCTATGTCCAACATAGGAGACTGTCCACCTGAAGTGACCTTGCCTATTACATTTCCATCAGCATTTACAATATCATAACCTGATCTAGGAATTCCTTTTTCTACCATTTGGAAACCTACAAGTTTTCTAGAGAGGCCATCTTCTTTTTGTTTTTGAAAGACTTGGCTGTCTATGAAAAACTTAGTGAATTTAGTGATCCAACCTAAGCCTGCTTCTATAGGTGATGTTGTATCGTCGATATCATTGCCATAGAGACAGAAGCCCATCTCTAGACGCAAGGTATCCCTAGCACCTAAGCCGATAGGTAAAATTCCTTGAGGCTCACCAGCCTTCATAATGGCATTCCATAGTTTTTCTGCGGATCTGTTGGGTACGTAAATTTCGTATCCCCCTGCACCTGTATAACCTGTAGCTGAGATAATAAGATCATCAACATCAGCCATTTTTCCTTTTCGGAAAGTATAGTATTCTATATCCGCTAAGTTGATGTCGGTTAGTTCTTGTAGTGCGGCAGTGGCTTTGGGGCCTTGTACAGCAAACAAAGAATGGCCATCAGAGATGTTTTCCATTTTGACACCAAAAATGTTATTCCCTTTTATCCAATTCCAATCTTTATCAATGTTAGAGGCATTGACAACGAGCATGTATTTATCTTCCTTTAACTTGTAGACGAGCATGTCGTCAACTATTCCCCCTTTACCATTAGGCATGCAAGTATATTGTGCTTCCCCAACCTTAAGAATAGAAGCATCGTTACTTGATATGGTCTGTATCAATGAAAGTGCCATGGGTCCCTCTAGTAAGAACTCTCCCATGTGAGACACATCAAAGATACCTGCACCTGTTCTCACTGTCTTGTGTTCTTCTACAACAGAGCTATACTTAACAGGCATATTATAACCTGCAAAATCAACCATTTTTCCTCCTAGGTCAATATGAATCTGTTCTAAAGGAATTTTTTTAATGCTTTCTGACATGTCTGATAAGTTTGTTAAAGTCAAAGGTCTCTAAATTATTTAATATGAATAGAAATAGCGGCATTGTTTTAGTTCTTAAATGCGGTATTCTTGGTTGTATAAGTTGGATTAGGGGAGGAAATCAGTTCAGCTCATTACAATTGGATAATATTCTGATAAACCGTTTCGTACCATATCTCCTTTTAATCGAGAAGCATAGGATTTAAAAAATCCATACTTTCGTAATTCAACTTATAAAAACGTGCTACAATGGACATTAGAATTGTATTAGCCTTTATTATTTCAGGTTTGCTTGTATCTGGAGAAGTATATTCTCAAGATGAGGAAAACGCAGCGGGCTTCTTTTTTGGTCCTAAAATTGGGCTGTCTGTGGCTACGCAGAACTGGAATGGCGCAGAAAGGCGTCCCCTTTTTAACAATCACTTAGCTTTATTTATAGAAAGTCTAGACCCGGACCTGGCTGGATCTCTTTTTGCACAGATTGGTTACCATTCGAGAGGGAGCTCTTTGGCAGTAAACAATATATTGTCTGGTACTTTTTCTAATAGGGGATTTATATATAAGAATCTTTCCTTTATGGCAGGTGCCAAAAAAAGATTCCACGAAGGTGAGAAAGGACGAGCTTATTACTTGTTCGGTGTACGAGCTGAATATAATCTGCACAATAACCTACGGGAACTACAATCAGAATTTGCGTTAGGCGCTTCAGCGTTGTTTTATCCACTAGAAGAATTTGTCAATAAAGTAACTTATGGTCTTACAATAGGTGGAGGACTGGAATTCTGGAGTTCTAAGTTTTTTCAACCAGCGATAGAATTTAATTTCAGCCCTGATATTAATTTTCAATATAGGGACGGACCATTTGATCGTGTTATAAACCCGTTCAATGGACAACCTCAGAATATTCCTGAGCGATCTATACGTAATGTAACATTTGAGGTAACACTTGTTCTGCGATTTCTAAGAGAGGTGATATATGAATAATGTTCTACTAGCTAATCTAAAATAGATAAGCGTATACATTCTCAATGAAAGAAGAATTTCTACATCATATATGGAAGACTAAAAAATTTGACCTGTCTGGTTTATCTACAACAGATGGGGAAGGTATTGTCGTGCATAATTTTGGCATTCACAATAGTAATGCGGGGCCAGACTTTCTAGATTGTATGGTAACGATAGGCCTACATAAATGGGTAGGACATGTGGAGATACACCTGCGATCTAGCGACTGGAACAATCATAAGCACCAACATGATAAAGCCTATAATAATGTCATATTACATGTCGTATATAATTATGACAAACCGATACTCAACGAGCAAGGTCAAGCGCTGCCTACACTAGAGCTCATAAGTAAAATTCCGTTGCACTATATCTCTGATTACAATTCCCTTACGAGTGCCTTGACATGGGTGCCCTGCGCTCAGCTTCTACCCGAGGCAAATAAGGACAAGGTGCCTTTCTTTTTAGAAAAACTCTTGGTCAATAGACTTATAAGGAAACAAGCTAGAATAACGGCATTGTTAGAGAACAGTAATAATGACTGGGAAGCAGTTCTATATAAGTTACTTATGCAATATTTTGGTCTTAAGATCAATGGGGACGCATTCTTACGACTAACAGAAATTGCACCGCTTTCATTAGTCCAAAAACAAGAAGGGCTTCTAGCCAAAGAAAGTTTACTTCTAGGCCAAGCTAATTTCTTACAAGGACAAGACCTTTATGCAGAAGAACTTCATAAAGAATATAAACATCAGGTTGCTAAGTATGACTTACATAAAATGACTGGCGTCGAATGGAAGTTTGCCAGATTACGACCTGCCAATTTTCCTACTTTACGGATTGCTCAAGCCGCTGCATTATATCAACAGACACCACAATTATTCAATGAAATAATTACGGAACCTACCTTAGAAAAGTTACATACTTTATTGTCTGTAAAACCATCTGATTATTGGAAAACACATTTTCTATTGGGAAAGGTAAGTCCCAGTAAAACCAAATCTATAGGCGCTACCACTAGACAGGTTATTATTATTAATGCTATCGTGCCGTTGATATTCAATTATGCGCAGCTGACTCAGAATGATTCTCTCAAAGAGAAAGCCTTAGATATTCTTTATGAGATGAAACCTGAGAAGAATAATATTCTGACAAGGTGGAAAACCTTAGGTGTGACCGCTGATTCCGCGGCTCAGAGCCAAGGGTTGATTGAATTAAAAACAGAGTTTTGCGATAAGCAAAAATGTCTAGATTGTATGATCGGGCAGCAGTTGATATTTGGGAAGAAGTAATAACATAACCTCTGCTAAATACTAGTTTCTCTTATCCAGACCCCAATTCAATTTGTTTCTGATGGTCTTCATGAAATTGTCTCCTTCTAGCGTTATCATTCTTGTAGAAAAAGGGTTTTTCCGTAATGTAATATTTATATCAGGAGAGATCGTTGCAGATCTACTATCTAGTGTGCAGAGATAGTTGTTTGATCTTCCTTCTATCTTAAATGTCAGCTCGTGTTGACTAGATAAGGTAAGTGGTCGCACGTTAAGGTTATGTGGCGCAACCGGTGTCAAGATAAAGTTGTCGGACCCTGGAAATATTATCGGACCCCCACAACTGAGGTTATAGCCAGTTGAACCCGTAGGCGTAGAAACGATCAATCCATCTGCCCAGTAGGAGTTAAGAAATTCTCCATCTACATAAGTATGTAATACGATCATTGAGGAATTGTCTCTTTTGCGTAAAGTAAAATCATTCAACGCAAAGTCGTCTGTCCCAAAAACATTGGGATCTGTAATCAAGCGTATCATCGCTCGTGTACTGAGAGTATATTTTTTAGCTAATAATAAATCAACAGCTTGTTCTATCCGTTGTTGTTCGATACTGGCAAGGAACCCAAGTCTACCTAAGTTGATACCCATGATAGGTGTTTCTAGTTCCTTGATAAGCATAGTGGCTCCTAGAATTGTCCCGTCTCCTCCTAAGGTAATAACGACATCCGGTCCAAAACTTGCCAGCTCTTCATGTGTTGCAATGGCCTTATGGGTCTTGTGGTCGCTGCTGTCAGGAAACTGATCTAGAAAACCCTTATAGATGGCATAACTGACCCCTTCTTTGTCTAACTTAGAAAAAAGTAGTTGCACATATTTCTCGTTTTCCGCCTTCCACTTCTGTCCGTATATGAG
>JALZVB010000175.1 GCA_023300835.1 Saprospiraceae bacterium
CATCAATATAGCAGGTTAGACATTTTAATTAATAATGCGGCACAGACAGTAAGGCGACCAGCAGGTTTCTATAAACATCTCATGGCTAATGAAGAAATGGCGTATAACGACTTACCACAGAAAGCGCAGTTGTTGTTATCTGACCACAATTTATGCATAGGTGAATTGAACGAATTTTCTAAACCGCAGTTGGCCAATCAGAAAAACTTACCTGTTTCTTGGCATCAACCGACACCTGGGATAGGTATACGAGCTTCGGCAAAACTTTCTCAGATACCGTATAGTTTTGATAATTCACTTCCGACAGATGAGGTGTTTCCCGAAGGAGAGCTTGATGCGGATCTCCAACAAGTAGACCTCAGGAAAACAAATAGCTGGCGCCTTAAACTGGGAGAGATAGAAACTACAGAAATGATAGAAGTACAACTGGTCAATGCTGTAGCGCCATTTGTATTAGCTAATCGTCTCTCTAACCTTATGAAAGAAGAAAATACTGGGATGAAGCATATTATAAATGTATCTGCTATGGAAGGAAAATTCCATAGATTCCATAAGGAAGACAGGCACCCTCATACCAATATGGCTAAGGCCGCTCTCAACATGATGACACATACGGCAGCACTAGATTTTGCTAAATCGGGTATCTATATGAATGCTGTAGATACGGGTTGGGTAACTGATGAAGATCCTGCTGAGTTATCAAAGAAGAAAGAAGAAGAACATGATTTTCAACCGCCTCTGGATATTGTCGATGGGGCGGCTAGGGTAATGGATCCCTTATTTGATGGTATAAATACGGGTAAGCATTGGTGTGGTAAGTTTCTTAAAGATTATAAGCCTATTGACTGGTAGAGAAATCAGCAGATGATGTTATACATAAAAAAAGAGATGCCATAAAAATGACATCTCTATTAAAGTATAGTTTTACGTTTGTTATTATAACTCCTTTCTCAGTCTTGCTACTGGGATGTTAAGTTGTTCTCTGTATTTAGCTACGGTTCTACGTGCTATGTTGTATCCTTTTTCTCTAAGGTTTTCTTTTAGTTTTTCGTCAGAATCTGGTTTCTTTTTATCTTCTTTTGATATGATATCAGATAAAATATTTTTTACTTCTAGTGTAGATACCTCTTTGCCATCTTGTGTTGTAATGGATTCGGAAAAGAAATCCTTTAGTCTTTTTGTACCGAACTCTGTTTGTACAAATTTACTGTTGGCAACTCTTGAGATTGTCGAGATGTCGAGGCCAGTTATTTCAGAGATATCCTTAAGAATCATAGGTCTCAGCGTCCTTTGATCTCCTGTCATGAAAAATTCCAATTGGAATTGCATGATAGAATACATAGTATTGTATAAGGTCTCTTGCCTCTGCTTGATTGCATCTATGAACCACTTAGCAGAGTCTATTTTCTGCTTGATAAACATAACAGCTTCCTTTTCCTTTTTATGTGCTTTTCTACCTTTAGTATTAACCTTATATGAAGTTAACATGTCTAGATAATGATCGTTTATTCTTAGGTCTGGCGCATTCTTGCTATTCAGATTTAGTTCTAGTTCGCCATCTCTGAAGTTGATAATAAAATCAGGCACGATGTGCATGTTAGCATTACTGTTGTAGGTTGCAAATCCACTAGCTGGTTTTGGGTTGAGTTTTAATATCTCACTGATCGCTTCTTTTAACTCATCTTCTGATATGAAGAGATTTCTTTGGAGCTTGGCGTAATGTTTCTTAGTAAATAACTCAAAGTGGTTTTCTAGAATCTTTACAGCTAGAACTCTTACTTTTTTATACTTCCCAGGTTCTTTTTCGATCCTGTCTCTTATCTGAAGTATTAAGCTTTCTTGTAGACTTCTTGCACCTACACCAGCCGGGTCCATCTGTTGGATTTTTCCCAATACTATTTCTATTTCTGCTTCTGTAGTATCTATGTTACTTGTGAACATAAGATCATCCATGATAGATACGATTTCTCTTCTGAGATATCCATCTGGATCAAGACTACCTATAAGTTGAACTGCAATTAATGCTTCTTTCTCATCCGCAAAAGTCAACATACCAAGTTGTGTCTCTAGATGATCAAAAAACGTACTCTTTACAGATAGAGGCATTGTTTTCTCTTCTATATCTTGTGCCGATTCAGTCTTAGTCTTGTAACTAATAGGATCGTCTTCTATATAGTCATTAAGATAATCGTCTAATTCAAAATCTTCAGCTTGATCTGTGTCATCGACGTTTTCTTCCGATTCTTCTAGGTCATATACTTCACCGTTATCCTCAGTTTCGTCAAGGGCAGGATTAGATTCCAGCTCCTCTTTTATCCTCATGTCAAGAGTAGCCGTGGGGATTTGTAGTAGTTTCATGAGCTGTATCTGCTGAGGAGACAGCTTTTGCATCATTTTTTGACTTAGATTCTGTTTAAGCATGATATTTTACTACTTTAATATTGTTAACAAATAAATCCTGAACCTGTTCTCTATTTTTGAACTTAACATCCTTGAGACATTTACGTAAAGACAATAATAATGCCATATTATAAATTATGCTAATGTTTAAGTAATTTATAATCAATTAATAACAAATATAACATTATTCTAATATGATAAATCAAAGACTTACTGCCCTCAGAGAGCATATGAATGCGCATGGTATATCCGCGTATATAATGCCTCTAGGCGATCCACATCAGAGTGAATACCCTGCAGGTTACTGGAAGAGCTTATCATGGATATCAGGTTTTACAGGATCGGCCGGAACTGTTATGGTTACAATGGATCATGCGGGACTGTGGGCTGACTCACGATATTTTATCCAAGGAGAAGAAGAATTGTCTACCAGTTCTTTTGAATTGCATAAGATGCATGTACAATCTCATGCGGGTTTTATAGACTATGCCATCTCGCATTTGCCGAAAGGCAGTAAAATTGCTATTGATGGGCCTATGTTTTCTGTATCCCAGAAAGAGAAGTACAGTCAAAAACTATCTGCACATGACATACATATTGAGATAAAGCAAGATTTTATAGGATCCATATGGACAGATAGAGCCACATTACCACAGGCGCCTATTATCGAGCATCCGGTATCATTTGCAGGAAAATCACGTCCAGAGAAGTTATCGGAAATAAGATCATACATGGCTGAGAAAAAAGCTACACATCATCTTATTACTACACTGGATGATATTGCGTGGTTATATAATCTTAGGGGAAGTGATGTCGAATGTAATCCCGTTTTTTTAGCCTATACCTTGCTGAGTGAAAAAGTGGCTTACTTATATGTGGATGTTGATAAACTAGATTCTACGTTGCTCCATAAGTTAAAAGAAGATGGAGTGGTTGTCCTTCCATATGACCAAATCACGGCTGGCCTCAATCAATTGACCGCTGATGATAAGATATTAATACATAATGCTACCATCAACTTACACCTGCATGAAGCGATAACGCATGCCGTTAAAATATCTGGCGATCTCAAATCTAGACAACTGAAAGCTGTCAAAAACGATACAGAGATCAATCACATTCGTCAGTCTATGGTCAATGATGGGGTAGCGTTGGCCAATGCCTTTTATTGGTTGGAACAGACATTGTCAGAGAGAACAGTATCAGAATATGAGCTGGCAATGAAGCTTGCCGAATGCAGAGCACAACAGGAACACTATTTTGGCGAAAGCTTTAATGCCATTGTAGGTTATAAAGGGAATGGTGCGATTATACACTATAGACCTGAGGAAGATACTTGCGCTGCGATAAAACCAGACGGTATGTTGCTCGTAGATTCTGGTGGACAATATATGAATGGTACTACGGATATTACACGTACATTTCACATGAGTGAACCTACCGCAGAAGAGAAAAATGCATATACAAGAGTTCTGATAGGACATATACAATTAGCTCAAGCTAAATTTCCCTTAGGTACACGTGGAGGACAATTAGATGTATTAGCCAGACAAAGTTTATGGGCAGCTGGTCTTAATTATGGACATGGAACAGGTCATGGCGTAGGCTTTTTTATGAATGTACATGAGCCGCCACAGGGATTTGCACCAGGATTATCGGGTAGGGCAGCCAGTGTACAAGAAATAGGAATGGTAACTTCTAATGAGCCAGGATTCTATAAGCCTGATGGTTTTGGTATCCGGATAGAAAACCTTGTCATAACAAAGGCATCTGAGTATACAGGTTTTTTAGATTTTGAAACTGTAACGATGTATCCCATCGCTACTAATCTTATAGACATGGATCTCATGTCTAAAGATCATATTAAATGGCTGAATGATTATCATGCGGAAGTGGCAGAGAAGTTAGGTGCTAGACTAGAAGGTGATATTAAAGCTTGGATTTTGGCGCAGTGTAAGGCTGTGTAGTTCGTAAGAACTTAAAATTAAATAAAAATGAACAACCTAAAAATACAGCTTATAGCATTATTACTATTGCTAGGTATGATCCAAGTGAATGGCCAAATCCAAAACTTTGGGGTAATGGTAGGCGTTCAAAATTACAATTCTAAGTTTAGTCGATCCGTAACTAATTTAAATGTTGGTGGAGATGTGAATTTCAGAATCAATAAGAAATTTAGTTACGGGGCTGGTATCAGATTTGAGAAATCTGAATTACAAAGTGATTTAGTTAGTGACGGAGGATTAATTAGCCCCAATGTACTTTCATCTAATCCTATGGATAATGATTTGGAAATGATAGAAATACTGGAGCTAGGTTCAAGTACTAGTTTTAATAGTAAATCTAGTGTCGTAATAGAAATTCCTATTCTATTTAGCTACAGAATTTTAAATGGGATAATATTTGTAAACACAGGAGCAGGTATTAACTATGAATTACAATTAGGGTCTAGAAAAGAAACGAAAGTAAACCCAATGCTTAGATTAGAAACAGGAATTAACATCAGCAGCAACTACTCTGTCGGTGCCTCATATAATAGATATTTCAACTTAAGAAATAATAGAGCAGATTTTCACGTAAATCAAATCTATGGGTTTGAATTTAATATCAGATATAATATATAATTATTAAAACAAGATTAATATCGAAAAACTAAAAAAGACCACCTGTGTAATATTTGATATGGATGGTGTCATTATAGATTCAGAGTTCCTACATAAGAAAGCCTATTATGAAACATTTGTTTCATTAGGTTTAGATGTGTCTGATAAGCTTTACAAAACCATAACGGGTTCTTCTACAATAAATGTTTTTCAGAAACTGATTGAACATTTCAAGCTAGATATTGACCCAAATGATCTGGTTATGGATAAGAGAAGGCGGTATGTTGAATACTTCCAGAATGACCCTACAATACATCTGGTAAAAGGCGTAGAGGAAATTATAAAATATTTTCATCAGAACGGCATAACTTTAATTTTGGCTTCTTCTGCCTCTATGCCTAATATAAATCGCGTATTTAAGAGATTCGATTTAGATCAATATTTCACTGCCAAAATTAGTGGTGCCGATCTAACTAAATCTAAGCCGCATCCAGAAATTTTTGAACGAGCAGCCATTCTGGGAAATACAGCCAAAGAGAATTGTATTGTTATCGAAGATTCTGACAATGGTATAAAAGCAGCTAATGACGCTGGGATATTTGTTTTCGGATATAGGAATCCTATGTCAGAGGATCAAACTCTAGAAAATGCGGATAGTATTATTTCTGAGTTTAGTGAGCTGAAAAAATATATTTATTAATGAGGAGTTTCGGCAAAACAATAAAGTTGTTTCTAATTGATGGAGAGCCAAATTGTAGAATGTCTTGTGAGCTTTCTAATTGGACAGGAAAGGCTTTTAAGATTCCCAGAAAACAAGTGAAGCAATGTTCAGATAGAATTGAATTGCAAAGTACTGGCGTATATATTCTTCTTGGAAAATCTGAAAATGTAGAAGCAGGGGTGCAGATTTATATTGGAGAAGCAGAGGTGATTTATAAACGGTTAATTGAACACTTGAGTACAAAAGACTTTTGGAATGAGGTGATATGTTTCGTTAGTAAGGATGAGAATTTAAATAAAGCTCATATAAAATACATTGAGAATAGTCTTTATGAAATTGCAAAGAATGTAGATAGGTCAGAAATACTTAATGGAAATATACCAAACAAACCGAACATATCAGAATCAGATCAAGCTGAAATGGAAGAGTTTATTAATAATATCAAGTTGATGGTTAACACCTTAGGGTATAAAATATTTGACGAATTAATACAAGTCAACCAAACTGAGGAATATCGAGAAAAAGTATCAGTATATATTAACGCAGCAAGAGGAGCTAATGCAATAGGTCAAATGACGAATGAAGGTTTCGTTGTAATTAAGAATTCTGAGGTAGCAGATACAGTTACAAATTCCTTTCCGAAAGCAATGATTAAAATGCGAGACTCATTGGTTAAAGATGGTGTTTTAGAAAAAAATGAAGGTTTCTATAAGTTCACTAAAGATTATCTTTTTTCTAGTCCTTCAGCTGCTGCAGCAATTGTAATGGGAAGAAGTGCAAATGGATTAAATGAATGGAAGTCAAAGGATGGAAGAGTCTTAAAAGCGATTGAAAGTGAAAATAGCTCTACCTCATAAAAGTGGAAATAAAGAAAACGTACAAAACTAAGATCGAAAGATTTGAAAAAGGGTTGTGGAGTCATCACTTGATTGTTCCTATGGATGTATATGATGCGCTGACACTTGATGGAGAGAAGAGAGTACTGTGTCAAATAAATGATTTTCCTGATTTCCATGCAGGATTTATGCCTACTGGAGATGGACGTTATTTTATACTATTGAATAAAACGAAGTTAAAGTCATTCAAGCTCGTCCATGGACAAGAAGTTGACGTGATGGTCTCTAAGGATAATAGCAAATATGGGATGGCTATGCCTCCTGAGTTTCAAGAACTATTGGAACAAGACACTGAGGGAGAAAAATGGTTTGAACAATTGACACCTGGAAAACAGAGGAATCTTATACATCTGGTAAGTAAAGTGAAATCTACAGATAAGAGAATCGTTAAAGCACTTGTTATAATGGATCACCTTAAAGCCAATAATGGAAAGATTGAATTCAAATTACTCAATGAAGCATTCAAGATAGGAAACAACCCATACGGTTAAGGATTAAAAAAGAGAAGTCTTTCTCCCTTTGGAGAAAGACTTACAAAACAGTAGTTACAACAAAATATCTTTGAACTCTATGAGTTTTTTTTTGAAACTGATCTCTATAATTTATACTTCTGTATAATTCTGAACTGATGCCTCAAAATCAAATTTTTGGTTAATTATGTTATCATAAACAGCAATATTCATATCAAACACGTTATTGGTTATGTTATCTTAAGGCTTATGATCCTGATACGACATAAAGCGAAGGTCTGAAACCCCCTCAATAGATAACTGTCACTTGCGATATTCCTATGTTAAAAGTTAGTTAACCTACTGACTTGTGCTTACCTCAGTACATAAACATAAATGGTATAAAGGAATATAATCTCAAGATATGATATACAGATTGATGCTTTCGTTATGGCTTATCGGCTCATTTACCTTATCCGCACAAGTACCTAATGGGGATTTTGAAGATTGGATGTTTATAAATTCAGCAGAGGTTCCTGATCAGTGGAATACCTTTATCGAGCAAGCAGATTACTCACAATTTATCATCAAAGATACCGCCGCTTATCAAGGTGAATTCTGTATGAAGCTAGAAGACAATGTACTCTATAGTGAAGGTGATTGTAGTCGATTGATTACGGGATTTTTAGTATTGGAAGCCGACTTCAGTGATACAATTCAGCTTAGTTTTGCTTATAGGTCTCAAGCGTTTTCGGATTCTGATCCTGGAACAGAATTCAGAATATTAATTAATGAGAAGGTGGTTTTTGTCTCAGATACCGAAAAGGAAAACTGGGAATATAATACGATAGAATTTGAGAATCCCAAAACTGAATTTACTTTTATCACTATAGAAACCAGCTGGACGGAGCTTGCTACTGATGGTTGCAAGAGTCCTGCGACACATTGGTTAGATGCTGTAGAACTTACCGCTTTTGGTGATAATGATGGCGATGGTTATGATGTAGCAGAGGATTGTGATGATAGCAATGCTGAGGTTAACCCAGGAACTATGGAAACACCTTATAACGGCATAGATGATGATTGTAATGGTGACACAAAAGATGATGACCTAGACGGTGATGGTTTCGGGATAGATCTAGATTGTGATGACACCAATGATCTTATTCATCCAGATGCAACAGAAATTCCCAATAACGGTATTGATGAGGATTGCGATGGAGCAGACTTATTGTCTAGTGTAGATATCATAGATGCTTTTTCTATACATATATTCCCTAATCCTGCAAGCCATTTTATTAATGTTAACATAAAGGGGAATAGGAATTGTAAAGTCAATATATATAATCTCTCAGGTAGAAAGATCGCAGTGTACTCGCACTTAAATAATATTCCTGTTCATGATATGGCAGAAGGCTTGTACATAATGGAGGTCCTTGATCTGGATTCTGGAGATAGATTACTGAGACAGGTTGTTGTAATAAATCAATAGTGTTATATTTCACTTCATGTATATCATTTAAACTACAGATTGGATAAATATGCTATTCTAATACTTGCCGCAGGAGAAGCCACACGTTATGGCAGTGCCAAACAACTGGCGCAGTATAAAGGAGATAGTTTAGTAAATGGTGTCATAACCATGGCAGAAGAGAGTAAGATAGGGCAGGTGTTGGTTGTGCTAGGTGCACATGTTGATTCTATTATAGCTCAACTGCCTAGGGTCGATTATATTATCAATAAAGATTGGTCCCAAGGAATGGGCAGTAGTATATCTGCTGGAATGGAATCTCTTTCTGGTGTAAATTATCAAGGTGTTTTTATATTATTGGCTGATCAGCCTTTGATACTTAAGAAACATTTAGATGATATTATGTCACTTAGAAAACTAGATCAGAAAGGAATAATATTCTCTTCTTATGGTACAGATCAGGTAGGACCGCCAGCTTATTTTGATAAGAAATACTTTTCTAAGTTAGTTAGTCTTCCGCCCAAGGTTGGAGCTAAGAAGTTGTACGATATATATAGGGAAGATAGTAGTCTCATCTCCTATGCTTCAGCTCAAGCGACATTATATGATATAGATACAGAAGCTGATCTTATAAAATTGAAAAGGAGTACATAAATTTTGAAATAACAAAAAAATAAGGGAAGCCATAATTTGCTAATGGCTTCCCTTGTCAATGTGTTGTCTTACGCCTTCAAAGTTAGGGAGTCACTATTTATTAATAGTGTCATGAAGGCAATTGCTAATATAATCATGGGAAAAAAATTTGATTTCCTATTTGTCAAGATCAGTGTTTTAATCTTGGTAGTATATTAACGTATGTTTTTTCTGTTGCGTCTCCTGTATAGATTGTTTTTTTTGAAATATTTTAATCGTATTATTTTTTGACAATACTCTCAGAAGCGACGACCTGTCCGTTCTTATTCTTTATTTGGACGATATAAATTCCTGAATTAATGGCTCCTAGAGATAAAGTCTTTTTATTGTGTTGTATTTTTTCTGATTGGATAACGGCTCGTCCTTCAGCATTTATTAAGCTTATTGTGTTATTAGCTATTTCTCCTTCTATATTGATATAGTCGGTTGTGGGATTGGGGAAAATAGAAATATCTATATTTTTAATCTCATGTGTAGACGTGAATGTACTATTAAGAATTGTGAGTGAGCCATCTTCACCAAATGGATCAGACCATTTCTCATTTGTATAAATATCTGATCCTGTTAGCGTACCTAGAAAATCAATTACGCGGTTCCTTTCTTGGTTTGTCATATTCAGATTACGTGGCCTGCCATTAGGAACTAAGTTAGAATCAATAGCTTCAGAAATACCTGGTACATTGTTAAATAAGTTTATTCTATTGTAATGATTTAAAACTTGTCCTAGGTTATTGAAATTTCCCGTGTGCATAAGTAAACCATTTACTTGACCAGATTCATTAACGATATCTCTCAATGATGGTGATCTGAACACTATCGTATCCACGCCACCGTTTGCGTTGGTGCTACCTGGTGTAAAAACAACGCCATTACTTTTTGTATTAGGATTGATATCAAATTCTGGTGGTCTGTGACAATGGGCACAACCAAATCCACCACCAGTTCTAGAACTATTGGCATCCAATTCTGGAGGCGTTATAAATAATAACTTTCCTGCATTCTGAGAATTACTAAAATTGGGAAAATCTAAGGAATCACCAGTGACCTGACCTCGACCAGTATCATAAGGTGAGTCAAAAGATTGTATACTTCTTATGAATTGTGCAAGTGACTCCTGCATTCTATCTTCTGTGATGATTGTGTCGCCAAACGCCAAATGGAATAGATCATTATAATAAGAGATGCTATCTAACTTATCGATCAGGTTATTAATATCTTGATCACCATTTGTTCCACTGTACCCCATCTCTACATGATCTTGAATAGGCATAGTCGATTGACTTTCTAAGCTGCTCGCTCTTTCGTCCCAGAAGAATTTTTTTTCATCTGAGAATCTACTGTTAACTAAACGCATAGAATGTCTACCTGTTATCCCATTAACACCTGAACTTACAAGACTTGTATCACCAAATGCAAATTCTTGATGATGACAACTTGCGCAAGCAATAGTATTATTAGAAGAGAGCATTTTGTCATAGAATAATACTCTTCCTAGTGTTGCGGCTTCATCAGTAATCGTATTACCATCTGAATTATCTTTTGTGATATAAGAAGGTATAGTTTGATTAGAATAATTAAATAGATTTTCTAAATCAAGCGTCATAGAAGATAGTAGCCCAAAAGCAATCAATAGGAATATGATTAGTTGATATTTTTTCATGTTTTTATTTTCTATTCGATAAGCTAAATGTCATCTAATACATTTAGGTTTTAAGTAATAAATTATTAAGTTCACTTTATTATGAAATTCTCTTTTGCTGAGAATACCTTTTATCTATTGTAAAGACAGTCTAGACCTCAATTGACTTACCTGGTTTACTGTAAATATGTCTCTTTATTCTTGGCCTATGTTAAGTGTTATACATCAGCCTTAGCATTATAAGCTAGTTTAAACTTTCTTTTAAAAGAAAAACAGGTTAATAAAGCATAACACATTACATAACTGCGTGACTTTATACGTACATTAAGGTCTACTAAAGTGAATGCTAAACATATATACGCAATGTGATAGGTTAGTTTCTGCATCATTTTTACTAAAACAAGAATTATGAAACATTTTTTGAAATACGCTTTATTTGCATTAGTATTTATGGTTGGCACTACAATGTCAACAACGATACAAGCGCAAAGCACAACAGTAAAAACAAGTAAGTCAGCTAAAGCAAAGACTAAAAAAGCTAAAGCTAAGAAAGCTACTAAGAAATCCAAAGCAAAATCTAAAAAGTCCAAAGCAAAAAAAGATGCATCCTCTAAGACATCTAAAGTAAAAACGAAGGCGTCTACTAAGAAGTCTTCAACTAAAGCAGCAGCTAAGAAAAAAAGTACTACAAGTAAGAAAACAACCAAGTCTAAAAAGGTTGTTAATAAAGTCAATAAGTCTAGTGATAAATCATTAGGTAAAGACGCTAAAGGAAGAATGATATACAAAGGCCCAAAGGGTGGCAAATACTACATAAACTCAAACGGAAATAAAACTTACTTGAAGAAGTAAGTAGCTTTTATTAAAGGAATAAAAATCGGTTACCTCTTGAGGTAGCCGATTTTTTTTTGTGGTATGCCGATCATTTGACTTTTTGAATCTAATCGAATATTCTACTGATTTAATTCCATCGATGTCATTTATCCTTTCAATACTTATTGTTAATTTTTTTTACCGTTGATTATGTCGAATTTGAGGAATAGTGTTTGCCACTTGGCTCGGAGTTGTATTATTAAATTCAAGCAGGTATTTTATTAAAAAAGGGGTGCAGAAAATAAAGTAAGAAATATCAACTTTACTATTAGTATAAGATATTTGAAATCCATAAAAAACTAAATGGTATAAGCAAATTACAAAATAGTTACGTTATGTTCAGTTGTAAAACATGTGAATTGCGTACAGAATAAAAACCACCCACCCACCAACGTTAAACCCAATACTGCCGTCTTACCTTATAGACATCCATTTTTAATTGAAAATTGAAAACATACAAGTATGAAATATCCCTATTATATAGTTCTTGCGCTGGTTTTAGCCACGTTTATAAGCTGCTCAGACGATTTAGGACGAGATAGCTCATCTCCGAGTGGATCTCCTGGACTATCAGAAGATTCTAGTGGAGGTTCAGTTTTTGACAGTTCAGGTGGAGGTTCTTCTGGTAGTGATCCATCTGGCAATAATGGTACTGATCCAGGGACATCTGGTCTTATAACAGCTGGGGAGTGGAATGATTTAGACAATTGGCCTTTTTGGAATGATGTATTAGGTGACTCAGTCTTTCTTGAGGCCATTGATATGTGGGGCTTTTCCACACATGCTAGGGTAGCAGTAGAGGTGTTGAGTGGTGCACAGTCGCTTATTGATGCGCCTGTAGAATTATATAGAGGAGCTGAGCTTATCTGGTCTGCGAGGACTGATAATTATGGTAAAGCAGAGTTGTGGGTAGATTTATATGATCTCAGTCCTGTTCTAGGACTGCAAGAGCTTACGATATCTGTTTTGGGACAACGTCAACCTGATGGTTTAACATTGTATGATCAAGGCGGCGTAAACAAATATAATATCAGTATCAATTCCTTTATCAATGATAATATCGAGTTGTCATTTATTGTCGATGCTACGGGTTCTATGTCTGATGAATTAGAGTTTCTTAAAGATGATTTGGAAAGTGTAATAAATGCTGTAGAGAATAGTAATTCTAGTTTCAAGGTCTCTACATCAGCAGTTTTCTATAGAGATGAAGGTGACGAATATGTAGTGAGATCTACAGACTTTTCTGAAGGTATAAATAATACGTTAAGTTTTATCAATGAACAAAGTGCTGGTGGCGGTGGCGATTTTCCAGAGGCAGTTCATTCAGCGATGTCTAGAGCTATTATGGATCTAAGCTGGTCTGATAATGCAAGAACAAGAATTGCATTTTTATTACTAGATGCGCCTCCTCATAATGATCCTCAAGTTATAGATGAAATACAGAAAGTAACAAAAGTTGCTGCAGAAAAAGGTATTAAAATAATCCCTATTACGGCCAGTGGAATCAATAAACAAACTGAATTGCTTATGCGATATATGGCCGCTGTAACCAATGGAACTTATGTGTTTATCACCAATGATAGTGGTATTGGGAATGACCACTTAACGGCTACAGTAGGAGATTATGATGTTGAGTTTCTTAATGATTTAATGGTAAGATTGATTAACAAATATTCTCTATAGGAAGATACTAATAAGGAATAATAAAATTAAAATGGTTTACATACTTATTGAATTCATAGGAAATCAATAAACGTGTAAGCCATTTTTTTGTGATATAAACTACCTCAACAACGTCACATCTCCAGCATCATATTCTATTCCTCCATTGATCTCATAGACAAATAGATAAACATAGACACCTTGCTCTGCTTGTTGGTTTTTGAATCTCCCGTCCCACCCTATAGATGGCTGATTAGGAGGGAAGTTCATGTTTGTAAAAACAAGATTTCCCCATCTGTCATAGATATACATTTCTTCTATGATCTGAATTTCTTCACTTGTATATATTGTAAAGTTGATATCAATGTCAGGTGATATCACATTAGGAATATATACGTTAGGATCTATGTCATCATTTGATAGAATTACTGTTCTGGCTCTTGTAATACAACCTTCATCAGTTTCTATAGTCAGTATTATTTCATCCCCATTCTCATAGTTAAGTACCATAGGTTGCAAACAATCGGTGCATGATAATTCTGCATCACTCTCCCAGATGATAGAAGTAATTGTATTAGCATCGATATTTATAATCGGATTAAGTTGATAATCTTGATTCAATCCAAGGCTTAGTATTTCTGGTAAATTAGCAGACGGTAGAGTCGGGCCATCTACTGTAAAAGTTTCACGGTTACTACAATCATTTTCTGTATCTACTAATTCCACTGTATAATTACCAGGAATTGTTATACAAAGATTATCTCCTGTTTCTGAAAGTATATCACCGTTTTCATCGTACCAGTTATAAGTCAGATTGTTAGTCGTCGGACTACTGGCAGAAATACAAATTTCTACAAATTCACAATTAAGATCAGACACGGGACCGAGATCAATAATAGGGTAGGCTGTCAAGTCATCAATTGTAAGTGTAGATGTATTGTCACAGAGAGACAAGGTATCTATTGCAATCAGTTGAATGATTCCTGCCTCCGCTCTTATAATATCTGTATCGTAGATTTCGTCATTATTTATAAGCCATGAGTAAACGACATTGTCTTCCTGCTCGTAACTTAATTTTATAGTTTCTATAAAACAATTAAGTATAGAATCAGGGTCAGCATAGATAACTGCTGCTGGGATATTATAGTTTTCAGTAACTGTTACGTAGTCTATTTCTGATTCACATAAGGAAATATTATCTCTCAGTTGTAGTCCATAGATACCTGGTTGATTTATAATAAAGTCAATATCTGTAGAAATTATATTTCCGGATTCATCTAGCCATTCTATTTCTGTACCATTGGTTAGCGTACTTTCTGATGCGGATATTGTTATCTCTCTTTGATCACAATTAAGAATAGCATCTGGTCCAGCTACACTTACTGGTAAGTCGGTACTCGCTGTAATAGTCGTGGTTAGTTGTAACTCACAACCGTCATCAAAAACAACCGTTACTTCGTAAGTACCTGGACTAATTATGGTAATGTCTTGCGTTGTTATTCCAGAATTTCCTTCACCGCTCCAAAGATAACTTATAGGTACTTCATTAGTTTCTACAGTAAGTGTTGAAGATATATTTTGGCAATCCAATATATTGTTACTCACTGCAATACTTCCTGCCTGAGCACAACCTGAGCATGCTTCTTGCGAGAAATCAAATAACAAATCGCAACTCCCATTCTGATTGTCTTCTAATGTCAAGGTAACCATATTCCCATCAGCAGTAAATGGACCTATGTTTATAATCATATCATAATCATATGGGCCATATGAGTCTCCATTATCTGATCTTAAGTTATAAGTGTTTCCAGCGCCTAGAATAGATGTGATATCTACATTGATATAGAAAAAATCGTCCCCTTGTTCCATTCCTGTCATGTTGTCTTCGCAATCAAGAATATCTAGACTTACCAATGATACATCACAAGGATCTGAACAAGGACTTGGTGGGACAATATTTACTAGAGTAGTACAATTGTTATCATCAGTGTCAAATAGATTAATGTCAAATGACCCATCTGTAATAACTAAGTCCGACAAAAATAAATTGTCATTATAGTTGAAGGAATCGCTTGAGTCAGATGAAGTGTACTCGGAAGAACCATTGATTACTGAGACAGTAATTTCTACAGTATATGTATCATCTAAGTTATTACCTGTTGTACCATTATCTTGACAGGAGAGTGATACAATAGAAGCTGTTATTAAACAATCATCTGAGCAAGACTCTTGACTTACGATACCTTCAAGTAAACAAGTAGAATTTTGTTCATCTGTAATTGATAATGTAACCTCTTCTCCATTAGCCAGAAAAGGACCTATGTCTACAAACTGGTCATAACTAAATGGGCCATAGCTGTTGCCAAAATTATCATTAACAACATAAGTAGAAGTTTCTCCTACGATAGAATTGACCGCAAAATTTATAGTATAGTAGTCATCTATTGGATCAACTCCAGTCCCATTATTATTGCAAACTGTAGCGGTCAAGTTATCCCATGCCAATGTACAGGGCTGTGAGCAGGGTTCAGGTGCTGTTGCTGTAATATTGAAAACACAGGCGTTGTTTTCAGCATCCGTAATAGAGAGAATAATATCTCCATCAGTTATTAATATGTTGTCAAACAATAGGGGCTCATTATACATGCCAATTGTCCCATCATCAAGTACGTAGCCTGTTGCTGCGCCATTGATAGCTGACGCCAATAGGTTAAAGGCATATGTATCATCATCATTAGAATCTGGCGTATTAATATTGTTGCAGCTTATATCTACTACTTGTCCACTGATAATGCAATCTGAGGAACAGCCGTCTTGCTGACCTGAAGCTTGTAGGAAGCAACTTCCATTACTGGCATCTGTAATCGTGAGAATTACTTCAGTGCCATTAGCGGGATATGGTCCTGACCTTATGTCACTATCATAATTAAAAGGACCTGTTACAATTCCCAAGTTATCAGTAACTGTAACGCCACTTGTAACGCCATCTGTCGCACTGACATTTATAGTAATATAGAAAAAGTCATCATTGCCATCTTCTGGTGTATTGTTGTTGTCACACTCAGATATAATAGTACTGTTCAGTATTGATGCACAAGCTTCTGAGCAAGATAATGGTGGCATTACTGTTACCTGTGTGATGCAATTAGAATCATCAGAATCTGCAAAAGACAGATCAATAGATCCACCTGTAATAAGAAAGGATGTATAAGCAACTACTTCATCGTAATTGTATGTCATTCCTGATGCTTCTTCTATATAGCTTCCAGATACATTGGTACCTGATACACTAATTTCAAAGTCAAATAAATCATCTTCCGCAATAGCATTAGTGCCATTGTTATTACACAGAGTAGAAA
>JALZVB010000176.1 GCA_023300835.1 Saprospiraceae bacterium
TTCCGATCTGCGAAAATGTATACTGTTATAGCCTTTTTAATGTCATATAGCATTGACCCGATAATACAGTAATACCATCATTTACATTGCCGCCAGGATTTTGAGCAAAAGCATTTATGAATCTAAAATCTATATCTCCCGTCCCGCTGGTAATTTCAAATATAGAAACAGCGGGAGAGTAACTTCCTGCATTTGAGTCAAATGAAGCGGCACTTGAAGTTCCAGCAGTTCCTTGATTCCCTCCATCAAGTCTCATTATATAGTCAACAGAGACACGTTCATTAACACGTAATGTTGCGGTGAGTTCATAGATGCCGGAAGAGGTACTGCTTATGTTTGTAACTACAGGGTCAGTGTCTGAACTTGTATAGTTGTCCGGCCCAGTCCATTGAAATGTATATCGACTGGCATCTGGAATATTAGCAAAGAGTCGTAGTGTATCTGCAAAACATAAACCGCTGACAAACTCGGGATCTAAATCACCTGCAATCAATTCAACTTCTTGTCTACAACTTGCGCTGTTATCGGATACGTCTGTACTGGTGAGAATTATTTCGATATTAGAATTTATACCGTTGCAAGAAAGTGTTTGAGGAGAAATAGTTAAGGTGTCAACAGAACAATTATCAGTAAGTACAAAGTTTAATTGAGATGCGTCTAATGTGATGTTTCCATCTCCAAAAGGGTCTATTTCTAATGAAACTCTAGCACAATTTAATATAGGAGAAATAGTGTCCACAACACTGAGTGCAGTTTTGCATTCACCTAAGTTACCTGACTCATCTCTGTGTTGGTATAATGTCTGATATGTGCCAGGACTGAGATCTGCAATATTGTTAGCTATTATCAAAGTATCTTGGGTTATATCGTCCAGTAAAATCTTATCTGGAACAATAGTACTGTACTCCAATGTCAATTTGAAAAATGATACTTGATCACTGCCACTATTTCCCATGATGTTATCAACATTACAAGGATTGGTGCCAGTACCCGTATTGGTTTTGTTAATTATTGTGAATCTGATTTTACCATCCGCATTCCATAGATCTAGTTGATCATTAGTAATGTCAATTATGTCAATTTGAGGTTCACAATTAACGGAACTGATGACCAATAAATTTCTACCGTTTTCGTCTTTTACTTCTATCTGAGAAGCACCTAGGAGACTCAAGTTATAATCTACAATCAATCTGGGTTTGAAAAGAAAGCCAGCCTGATTGAGATTTTCATACTGAACTACGAAATCTGATACTCTATATACATCTGCTAAGTTATTGAAATTGAAAGTCAAAAAACCATCTAAAGAAGGCAGGGTCTGTGAAAATTGTTTAGGCCCAGGACAATTGTCGTCATAGTTTGATATGCTTTCAAGTGATATATTGGCGATGCATTGATCAGTTTCTAGGTATACAGTCCTATCTGCTGGACAAGTTAATTGAGGTGCAAAATCATCCATGACCATAACTTCTTGCGTACATGAAGTTCTGTTTTTGCCGCAGTCTACTAGAACGTAATCTATTTGATTTATGCCTTGTTCCAATGTTAAATCAAATGGCCCTGAACCAATTGTAAAATCGTCTAGCTCATTGATAGAAATTTCCCATACGGCGTCTTCCTCCGTAAGGCAATTGTCTGTAAATGTTGGTGTCGCCAATTGATAACTAACGTCACATCTATTATCTGTGACAACAGTTGTCTCTGGTGGTGGGCATGATGGTATATTTGGAGCTTGCTTATCTGTAACCGTAAAAAATCCTGAAGTCTCTGCAATATTACCACAACTGTCGTACGAATATAAGGTTACTACCTGTTCACTGACTATTTCTGGTGTTGTAATATCACCACATAATTGCGGTGAATATTGTGGAACAGGAAGCCCTCCAATTTCTGTCGTATCCACAAGACCTTTTTGCCCTGTAGCTGAAATGAAGAATGTATTACAATCATCAGTGATTGGTGTAGCTAATAACTTATTAATCCAATTGTTAAATTGTATTTCTACTTCTCCTGGATTACATTCAATAATAGTATCGAGACTAATATCCGCTATGACAGGCGCCATGAAATCTTGCGCTTGAATATTTTGTTCTATTAGGGTTTCGTTTCCACATACATCGGTAATCGTCCACTGTCTTGTAAATTGATTCTGACATTGATTATCAACAATGCTCTCGTCAATAAAATTTGCAGTAATTCCTGAACAGTCGTCTATAGCTGAGAAAAATAAAATTGTGTCATCAAGATCAGCAGTACAATCCAATACAATATTGCGCTCCCAATCTACCTCTGGGGAGATGGTGTCCCTTATCGCAATATTATGTGTATGATCTATGCTATTACCACAGGCATCAGTACCCGTCCATTTACGGAATATTTCATAATTATAGAATTCGCAGAGCTGAGGGTCCATGGCTCTATTGGTTGAGTCTTGACTTGTCAGCGCAAGTATGCCATCACATGGATCGACAATGACAGGTTCTCGTGTTGTCAGATTAGACATACAATTCAATGTGATATCATCTGGAATACTAATTATTTCGGGTAGATTGTTGTCACCAGAAATTGTGAAGGTGGCAATAGTAGCCGTTACATTGCCGCAAGGATCTGTGGCAAACATCGTTACATTGACTGACCAGTTACACGTTACTCTTCTGATAACAATATTGGTCAGACTATCAAAACTTCTGTTGTTCTGATTGCCCAGATTATCGGTCCAGGTATAATTCCGCCATATAATTGTGTCAGAACAGATGTCTCTTACTTGAGCACCACCTTGTGTATCCAACCAGAATTGTAAACTATCCATTACTGTTGCTGTACATTCTACTGTTTTACTTTGGGCTCTAGTAACAATTATTGGGGTCTCTGTATCTTCAATTATAAACTGAACAGTTATCGTAGTATCAGATCTTAAGTTGCAACTATCAAGTGCAAAAAAGCCAATCCTTATGTCACCATTATTGGCACAACCTTGAGATAGAAACTTGTTAAGTGAATCTTGGGCTGCTATCAGACCAATGTTTGGCCGAACCTGAGCCAATCCATTATCTGCTATTCCTCCAGCGTTGTTGCTATACCATGATAGAAACCCTGAAGTAATATCGCTATTACAAGAAACGGTTATGTCTTGAGGAAAAGTCGTGAATACAGGTGGTATCGAATCTTGGCTAGTAGAATAGCCATATGAATACACTTGGAGTAAGCATAAAACAAATAGTGTAATATATGCAGATGTGTATCGCATGTTGGTAGATAACGAGTATTTATATTAACTGTACGCTTGCTGACAGGGAATTATTCCTCTTCTGAGGTTTCTCTGTCAATCAGTTTTTTGTCTTCAACATTTTCATCAAGAAAAGCATTCAACTTGTCGATTTGGTAGCTTGTCTCCATCTCTCCAAATGCATTTATCTTGATATCAAATCCTTTAAGATCGTCGTGTACTGAAGGATTTCCTTCTTTTTTCATCTTTTTTGGCACTCTAATTACTTTTTTTTGTCAAACATTATTGTTCTCACTATTAGAACGCATTAAAATCTGTTGAGATTCCAAAACCACTGATTGTTTTTATATAAGACAAAAGGCAAGCCAATAATCTCATATAAGGTCTCTAAGTTCAGAAAATTCTAGATTTTTTAATTGCCAAAATTCAGCAATGGAAGTTATTTGACTAAGTGAGATAAATCTTAATTATTAGGCAGCGGTATAAGTAGAATGTTTAACTAAATAAATCTCCGAGGATATGGTAACCTTATTTAAATCTAGTAGATTAAAGGTAGAATGCTGAATTATATCATTTATTGAATTTCTTAACATTGGGTGATGAATAGATTGTTTTTGACTTTAATTGTTGTTTTTACTTTGAGTTTTGCCAAAGCTCAATGTCCTCCTCAGACCAAATATGAATTTGCTGCGCAGTCACAGCTGGATGATTTTATGAGTCAATATCCCAATTGTACTGAAATCAACTCTGATATTACAATTCTCCTAGATAATGATGTAGCAGGGACACCGGTACATGATTTGTCAAGTTTCCAAAACATAGAAAGATTCACGGGTCGTTTTTTGATTTGGGATAAAACTTTACGTGTCAATCCGGTTATTGTTCCTATAGACTCATTTACTTTGATTTCTCTCAAAGGTCTGAATAACGTAAATTCCATGGCTACATTTCAACTAATAAATGTAGATGGAATTACAAATTTTGATGATTTATCGAGACTAGAAGAAATAGAGGAATTAATCGTACATAAATGTGACAGATTGATAAATCTGAGTCAGCTCGATAGTAAGACAATTTCTAACCAGCTTAGTTTAGAAGATAACTCTGAGCTGATTGCTGTTCCCGAAATACTAACTGATAACAAATTAAAAAACCTTGAAATAGAAAGAAATTTTAAAATTTCTAATCTAGAATACTTCAGCTACTTGGAGAAATTAGAGGGTAGGCTGCATCTGGAACACCATGATATTTCTTTTGCAAGGAATATTGTTACTGTTGGAGAACTGTCTGTTACTGGGACGGATATTATGTTAGACTTGACCGATTTTCAGTCATTAGACACAATTGCATCTTCGTTGATACTAGGTAACTTAAGTGGCATAAAAGATCTCTCACAATTATCAGGTATTTACTGTGAATTGGATTATTTTTCTATTAGCAACTGTAATAGTCTGACTACACTGGATGGTTTAGAGTCAACAGATGCTAGCTCTATATCTCTAGATTTAATAAATAATTGTGTCCTGGAGGACATAGATGTTTTTAGAAATTACAGCACTTTAGACTTCTTATTGATAACGGGATGTAGCGCTTTCCCTGATCTATCAGCATTTAGCCATATAAAAAGTATAGAATGGTTGGAGTTATCTGCTAATTATGGTTTAGAAACCTTTGTTGGTCTGGAAAATGTCGAAAGGCTCGGAGGATTATTTGTTTCTGAATCATTAGATCTAATTTCTCTAGATGGGTTAAGTGGTGTCACTAGTATCGATGGAAACTTAGAATTAAGTTTTAATGAGAGTCTAGAAAACGTAGATGGATTATCTAATGTAACAGAATTCAATTCATTCTTAGATGATTATGTAAGCATAGTATTTAACCCAAAACTGAATAGTATAACTGGACTTGGAGGAATTGTAGAAGTAATAGAATTTCTCGAAATTATAGATAACCCTGAATTATCAATTTGCAGTGTTCCATTGGTTTGTAATACCATTTTTTCTGACCCGATGATTATTACTAATTTACAGATTACTGGTAATGACGTTGGATGTAACACAATTGAAGAGGTAGAAAAAGACTGTGGCGATAGAGTGATCGTGAAGGTTTTCTATGATGAGAATAACAATGGGGTAGATGATGCAGAGCCTGGATTAACTGTTGGAAAACTTGATCATAATGCTACATATTCATTATTTCCAAATGAAGATGGAGTCGTCAAATTATCTCCCTTTTCTGGCACTAATACGATTAAATATATTGTCCCGGAATTTTGGACGTCAACTACAACTACTGATTTTACTTTTGACGATAGTAATATACCTAGTGATACTTTGCGCATAGGTGTTTCTCCAGTGGAGAAAATCGATGGCTATGAAATCTATGTTGTGACAGGCCGTGTCGTCTGTGATCAACCGTATGAAATGAATTTAATTATCAAAAATACGGGTACATCAAAACTGGATATGAAAGTGGTGTTTGATACCGAAGGAGAATTCTTATCCTCAACAATACTACCTATTATGCAAGATGGTACGGAGTTGACATATGATCTAGAAGCGGTACTTCCTGGACAGACAATCAATATCGCACTAGTATATACGGCACCTAACATAGCTGATGTATTACTATTTGATCGAATAGATATGAATATACAAGCCGAGGTTACTACTGAAAGTGGAAATGTCCTGGAGCCACAAAACAAAGAATATACAAGAACGCTGTTGTGTGCTTATGATCCTAATGATAAACAAGTCGATCCGCCTGGCGTACAAGAAGAAAATTATACGCTATTCGGAGAAGAACTGCAATATACTATCCGTTTCCAGAATACTGGAAATTACTTTGCCACAGATATTATTGTACGTGATACACTAGATGAAAACTT
>JALZVB010000177.1 GCA_023300835.1 Saprospiraceae bacterium
ATATTGGTCCACCAAGAAACATACAGTTTTCTACGTAATATTTCCAGTGCCAATTCTCTCATCAACGATGGCGGAGCGGCCTCATCTACAAAGTGAAATCCTGTCTGCCCTGTCTGAGCAATCAGTGTTTCCATTCTGTCTACAAGTGTACTTGCAGAGCTGGCTTCATAATCCTTAATGTATGATAATGAGATATCACAGAACGTACACTTCCCCCAGTAACAACCATGTGCCAATGTTAATTTATTCCATCTACCATCACTCCATAATCGGTGCATGGGATTGGGTATCTGTATGACAGATAAGTATTTCTTGAGTAGTAAGTCCGAGTAGTCAGGAGTACCGACATCTTCTTGTTTGTAATCAGTTAGTAGGCTCCCATTATTACAGACAACTTTACCATTTTCTAACATCAAGGTTCTCTTTAACATCGACTTATCGATGTTACCTTGTAGAAACTGTAGGATAAGTTCTAGTGGTCTTTCCCCATCATCGAGACTTATAAAATCTACAAATTCAAATACTCGTACATCTGACAATTGACGTAATTCTGTATTGGGATAACCACCACCCAAAGCTATTTTTGTATCTGGATAATTTTCCTTTAACCATTTGCCACATCGTAGCCCAGCATATAGGTTGCCGGGAAATGGAACAGAAAGACATACCAGTTGTGGTTGTGTAGAAGTAATCCAATCATCAAGACATTGCAATGTAAACCGATCAATAAAAGTTGGCGCACTTTCCAAACTCGTATATAGCGTATCGAAACTAGAAGATGACATGCCGAGTCGTTCTGCATATCGGCTAAAACCAAAATGTGGATCAACCAATGCGACCAAATAATCTGATATGTCTTCTAGATACAGCGTCGCGAGATGCCTAGCCTTATCCATAATTCCCAGTGTCCCAAAAGCCCACTCTAGATCTTCTAATTGTGCAAACTTTTCTGCTTCTGGCAGATATTGTCGCTGACAGATCGTATAAGCAAGCGTAGGGTCATTGTTCTGTAGAAAAGAAATGACACCATTGATAGTAGCGATATATCGCTCGCGGTAGTTATATATCTTGTGCAGGTTAGCATTGTCTTCAATAGAAGGAGTTATTTTAAACATTTGCTTGAGCCCATCTGAAGAAAAGACCTTCAAAATTACCTCTAGCCCCAAGTCTGATTGATATGACTCCACATCAAGTGTATTAAGGAACCCCTTGATATAAGCTGTCGCTGGATATGGCGTATTCAGCTGTGTGAATGGCGGTGTGAGGAGTAATACTTTAGGATTATTAGATTGCACTAGACAAATGTAAATTATATTGATGTCAATGACTAGAATTGTGTTAACACAACTGTATAAGTTATCTTCAAAAAAACTTGTTAAGTCTTAGAATTGGCAATAAATCATTAGTAGAAGAAATAGTAATTGAAGGTAGCTATCAAGATGAAATCAGAATTGAAAAAATAAAAGAAACCTACTTATTTGAATCGGATATTCAAGATATTAAGAATGAGAAAAAGAACAGTCGTCAAAATGAACTTGTCAGGGAAAACGAGACAGTTCTAATTGATGAAATCACTCGAAAAAGTGATTCTCAATCTAACAAGAACTCAGGGCAACTACAGATAAAGAATAAACAATCAAGAGAGCCGAATAATAGATTTGAAACCAACTTTTCGAACTTATTCAATGCGTTATTAAGGTCAAACAATAAGGAGGCAGAGAAGAATGAGAACAGAAAACCTATATCAGATGTAACTATAATTGGTAGGCTTATTCCTCAATTTAGTGGTTCTTTGTTTACCCAAAGCACCACGATTTCAGAGGAAATGCCATTTGACCTTTCTGATCTCAAAAAAGAAAGTAAACAACATAATAGAGGTTTAGAATTTGCAACCGGTTTTCACTTTATTACTGAAAACTTAACGTCTACAGCAGTTAATGGAATAGGTAACTCATATATAAGTACGTACGAGGATAGATATCAACCCTTATTTTCTTTGACGCAATCTATTGCTTTTAGACAGAACATCTCAAAGAGGATTTCTTTCTCATTGGGTCTTGAATATTGGCATCAAGAGAAACAACATACTAAAACAAAATTAATTGAAAATCGTGTTTTAGAAGAAAACCCTGAGGCCTATGTTATTACATCGACAAGTGGCAACACCTTACTTTCTGGTGAAACTTATGCTATCGCATCAAACAATAAAACAACGTATAGTCGGGTAACATCAACAGTGATCTCTGTTCCTATGTCTATTGGGATCACTATCGTGACTTATAATAAGTTGGATCTTAGCTTTCACTCAGAGTTAGCTTTGGGTTATATGACTTCTTACAAAGGCTCGTTTCTAGATGCTTCGGCTAATGATGTAACGCTGAATAAGAACAATTACGGTGACTATAATCCAACTACTTATATATTAAAATCAAGGTTGTCTTTTAGAGCAGATTATAGCCTCAATAAAAACTGGAATATTTTTATTGAACCCACAATTCGTAAGTCTGTTACTGATGTCTTTAGGCAAGCGATGCCTGTTGTAAGAAAAGACTTATCTTATGGACTACAACTTGGTTTGTCATATAATTTAAATGAACAGAAAGAAGCATTCTAGAATGCTAGTTTACTTATTTCAACATCTCCATTACTTCCGATTTTTTCCTTACGGATACGGGTACATGGCTTCCGTCTTTCAATAAGAGGTAACCGCCTTCTGTCTTGATATAAGCTTTGATATGTGATCGGTTGACAATATGGGATTGATGAACTCTCATGAACTGATGTTCTTCTATTAAGTAGCTGTAATCTTTCATGGTTTTAGTGACCAGCATTTTAGTCCCATCATGGAAATAGAATGTGGTATAGTTTCCCATGGCTTCTAGACGCATAACATCTGCGATGTCTGTAACGCGGATTTCTTCTTGGGTATTCAAGGAAACTGTATTGGTGGAAATTTTAGTTTGTGGAGTTGTGATTTTAGCTTTTACTTTATTTATTGCCGCTGTCAGTAATTCTGGGTCAATAGGTTTGAGTAAGTAATCCGTTACTTCAAACTGGAAGGCTTTGATGGCATGATCGCTAGATGCGGTCGTCATGACAACAGGAACCTGCTTATCAGCAATGATTTCTAGAAGATCAAATCCATCGCCATCGCCCATATGTATATCTAGGAAAATGAATTGGGGTTGTAGCTTTGTTATCATTTTGGCTCCAGCCATAACACCATTTGCAGTTCCTATAATCTCTATTTCTGGATGATAATCACTGATGTCTGCCTGCAGCACAGCAATGGCCAATGGCATATCGTCGATAATTATAGCTGAGATTGTATTATCCATCGGACTAAGATAATGATATTAATGCATCTGGTAAATTACCATAACTGTGCGAGGGTAAATTAACTTACAAAGGCCTACTTTTGTAATGATTATCAGCTTTATTTATATTGACTTAGAAACAAAGAAATTATGCTACAAAGGCCACGTAGAAACAGAAAAAGTGAAAGTATAAGAAGATTAGTTCGTGAAAATAGAGTTACAGCTGACGATCTCATCATGCCGTTGTTCCTTGTAGAAGGAAAAGGCACCGAAGAGGTTATAGAATCGCTTCCTGTGGCCCGTAGACAATCTCTAGATAAGATACTGGTTGAGATCAAAAGGTGCCTCAAATTAGGTTTGCATACGTTTATAATCTTTCCTAAGATTCCGGATCAACATAAAGATAAGACGGGTACTTATAGCTACGACCCCAACAATTTCTATCTAAAAGCCGCTACCAAGATCAAAGCTAAGTTTCCGCAGATTACACTGATAAGTGATGTGGCACTAGATCCATATAGTGTAGATGGGCATGATGGTATCGTAGAAGATGGTAAGATATTGAATGATGAAACGGTAGAAGTTCTAGAGCAGATGGCTATTGCCCAGGCAGAAGCGGGATTTGATATACTAGGGCCTTCCGACATGATGGATGGACGTGTAGAAGCGATTAGAGAAGCATTGGATGATTCAGGTTATACAGACACTTCTATTATGTCTTATACCGCAAAATATGCCAGTGGTTTCTATGGTCCCTTTAGAGATGCATTAGACTCAGCACCAGTAGATGACCCCAATATTCCTAAAGACAAAAAGTCTTACCAGATGGATCCTGCCAATAGTATAGAAGCCAGTATAGAGGCTGAGTTAGATGCTATAGAAGGGGCTGATTTTCTTATGGTAAAGCCTGCTATCCATTATCTAGATATCATTAAGCAATTGCGTAAGGAAAATTCATTGCCCATAGTTGCGTATCATGTAAGTGGAGAATGCGCTATGCTTATTGCGGCTTGTAATAATGGATGGTTAGATTATAACGTCGTTATGCCTGAAGCGCTACTATCAATAAAGCGAGCTGGCGCAAATGCGATCATTACTTATTTTGCTAAAGATTTCTTAGAAATGCAGAAGTAGCCATTTTAAGCCTAGATACTTATTATTCCTGTTTATTTGTAAGGTGGCGTATAAGATTTAAATAAGAAATTGTCTCTTAAATCCTTATTGAATCCTATTTATTAAGCAAGTACTCTTGTATTAAAACCAGAATCACCTATCGCTCTGATCTTGATAATCACTCTATGAAATGTTTCATTATTTTCTAAATTATCAAACGGTAACCAATTATAATCTAAGGCTTCTTCTTTATTGATGTTTATTATTTTACGACCACTATAGCTAAAAAGAAATCTAAGATCATGGTGGTAGTGTTGCGGTTCTTTCTTTCTAACATTGTCAGGTATCAAGTGGCTATCTATATCGAATAGCGAGACTTTATCAGACCCAGACAATACAAGTTTTAAATCTTCTTTTTTAATATTGACTTCTTCTTCAATTTCTCTTAAGGATGCATCTAAAATAGATTTGTCTGTATCATCAACGTGACCACCAGGTTGTAGCCACCTATTCAACGCTTTGTGCTTAATGAGCAACATTTCGTTTTTCTTAATGTCTATGATAATGGCACTTGCCGTTATGTGACCTTCAAAGTTGTCACGCCTGAATAAATCAGCCGACTTAGATTTTTCTAGATATATTTGAAACGGAAGCTGTCTTTCCACTTCGTTAATGTTTCTAACAAGATACTTCTTGAGTATATGTTTAAGATCTTCTACCTTTTCCATCCCTATTGTTTCGTGTCTTACTAATTTACCCAACGGCATTAAAGGTTTGCTGTTAACCCTTTTTATCAAACCATCGTTAGTACCAATACATAAAGGTAACCTCATTAAATTTAAAGGTAAATGAGGGGCAACAAAAAAAGCAGTTCCTATTGGAACTGCTTTTTTAAAAAACTTACATGAGATGACTAGTCTCTATATTTATCACCCTTAATATTCTATCCTATTTCATATTTACTGATGTCATGAATACTTCTGCTTTTCCTGACATAATAAAACCTAGTTGGCTTTCTCCTTGTGAGAACAACGCTTTAGATATACTTACTTGATTAGACATGACTGGCAATTGGAATTCTAGGTTTCCTTCTGCATTGAATATCTGTATCATATCTACATTCTCTACTGTTGTGAACTCTATGTTCTCTTCTTCCACATTATAACTTGCTGACTCAAACAATGCATGTCCCTCTACGTTTACTGCTGCAATTTCTATAGCCGCTGTCGCGATTAACTTTGCTGGCGGTGTTGTCGTTGCAAAACTGATTGTTAAAGTTGCTATTGTTGTGATTATTGTAAGTAAAGTTTTCATGTCGTTTGCTTTTGTACTTATAAGACAAGAAATTGATTGTGTCACCCTGGATGTACCCTACTACAGGTAATCCCTTAGGGTACTACAGTTGTACTACAATATTATATAAGGGTTGTTGTGGCCTTAGTTTTATTGCCTATAAGGCTATCTAATTATCAGAATTTAAGTTTAGGCTGCTCTGGAGTGAGGATTTACTTGACAGCCATGAGGCCCCTATTGATAAAGGAAGTGAGAGTTTGAAAGACATATTCCAACCGCTAGAGCTTTTGGAATATGTCTTATCAGTTATTCTTAAGGTGTTTAATTTAACAATTAACCTTTCATTGCTTTTTTCATTTTCTTTTCTGCTCTTTTCTCTTTTAGCGTTTTAGTCGCTTCTTTTTTAACACTTTTTTTAGCGTCTTTACCTTTTCCCATGATATTAATTTTAACTTTTATTAATTTAACCCTGCGCCTCTTTATTTATAAAACAAGATCCTGTTTATTGGAAACACTGCATTTAAATTAAGCACAACTGTAATAAAGGTACAACATATACCTCTTATAGACTTAAACAATCAGAATCTCATGTTAGTTTCAATTTATAAATCTTCATTAGAGAGCTCTACTTTGTTATTAGGGAGGAAATGGATTCACAGTGAATACATGTTTAAATAGGTTTAGGCGTTGAAATATGTGCCCCCTATAAGAGATTAGAATTACTTAATCCTTTTCTTTCTATTAAATCAGTAACCCCCATTGACGTTCTGTTATTAAAAGAGGTAAAAAATATTATGCCAATGTAAGGCTATAGCTTTCTGGCCCACTAATACAAAAAAGTTTCACAGAAGTGAGATATTATCGATCCAAATTAAGTCGTCTCTGTTCTTTTTCTTTCATGATATTTGAAATAATAGATTTAAACATGACAATCCCTGTTTCTAATATTTCATCTGGAAAATCATAATCTGCATTATGTAGTGCAGGAGAGTCTAGACCAGATCCGAGTCCAAACATTGCCGTTCTATGCTCTCTTGAGAACCATCCAAAGTCTTCTCCAAATTTAAAGGGAAATGGTCTTTCTATAATTTTGAAGTGATTCTCTTCGGCTGCAGTAGTGATAATGTTGTTACAATTATTATCATTTGCACTAGCAGGAAAATACTCTAGCCACTTTACTTCATACTTTAGCTCATGCTTTATACAAGTGATTTTAACAATTGATTCTATTAGAGCCTTTAATGTCGACATGGTCTCTTGGCTCCATGTCCTCGCTGTATAGTGTAATTCCCCACAAGCTGGAGAAATTCCATAAGAAATCTGTCCCATGTTAATATGAACTGGTGTCAGAATAGAAAAGCTTTCATCATCTTGATTCGGTTTATTTAATCCTGCCACCCCTTCTATGATAGATGCAATAGCCATTGCAGGATTAGTTCCGTTTTCTGGTTCTGCGGCATGCGATTCTTTACCCGTTACATATATTATAAAGCTCTGAACTTCAGCAGAGAATCCATTATTCATAACAAGAATACTGTTGCATGGGTACTTAGGTATGTTGTGTAAGGCAAAAATATAATCTGGTTTCAGTGTCTTAAACTTCTTGTCATTTATTACTTGCAGAGCACCTTTTCCATTTTCTTCAGCTGGCTGAAATAATAAAATAATTTTCCCCGAATCGAATGGCTGGGTTTTTAACCAGAAAGTTAATCCTGCGACAATGGCCATATGTCCATCATGGCCACATTTGTGTGAAATGCCTTCTGTTTTTGATTTATAACTAAATTGATTCTCTTCTTGAATAGGTAATGCGTCGAGCTCACATCTAATCATTATTGACTGACCATCATTGGGGTAATCATAAATGGCAACTAAACCCGTGTCGCCTATGTTTTCAATTCTGGCCATCTTATCATGCTTTTCTATAAAGCACCGAACACGATTAGTTGTTCTTAATTCATAACCAGATAACTCAGGGTTCTGATGCAACGCTTTACGTAATTCTATTATTTCTCTAACATTCAAAATTATAAGCGTTTCTTAGTTATCTCGATATAC
>JALZVB010000178.1 GCA_023300835.1 Saprospiraceae bacterium
GGTATGGCTAAAACAGAAACATCTAGATCAGTAACCAGCGAAACAACTACAAGAATGGATGATCAGGCGACTATAGTTGATAGAAGAAGAGTAACAGCTAAGCCAGAAGCGGCAACTACTCCTGACAAACTAAATAAGATAGAAGGTATAGGTCCTAAGATTGCAGAAATCCTAAACAATGCGGGTATCACAACTTTTGCAGCATTAGCGGTCAAAACGCCTGAAGAAATTAAGGCTATTCTAGAAAATGCAGGCCCTAGGTATCAGATGCACAATCCTTCGACTTGGCCACAGCAAGCTGGATTAGCAGCCAAAGGAGATTGGGATGCACTTAAGAAATTACAAGATTCGCTTAACGGAGGTGTATAAGCAATAAGATTAAGTTAGAAAGTAGCCGTCTCATTAGCAATAGTGAGGCGGCTTTTAATATGTTGAATTATTAAGGCTTTGTTATTTTAACTGAAACAGAGCAGAAACTGATAGCCCAATAGATTGCCCTTTGATCAAGGGAGAGAGGTTTTTTAACATCTTATAAACATTGCGGCCTAATATTGCAGCTTTCCACCAGTTGTTGAAAACTAGAGTGGCTGGTAAATCATGATAATGTTTTACTTCGCCGTTAGGAATGGTAAAATAACAAAGTACTTGTCACAAATTGCGATGCTAATCTTTTACCATTCCATAGATAAAGAGAAGTGTAAACATATTCCCAAATGTCCGATTTAATCAAATTATTACCTGAATCAATAGCAAATCAAATTGCCGCAGGAGAAGTTATTCAGCGACCCGCATCTGTGGTCAAGGAACTGATGGAGAATGCTATAGATGCAGGGGGCACATCGATAACGCTTGTTATCCGTAATTCTGGCAAAACACTGATACATGTTCTTGATAATGGTAAAGGCATGTCGGAGACTGATGCTCGTATGAGCTTTGAAAGACATGCGACTTCCAAGATCAGAACAGCACAAGATTTATTTAATATAAGAACAATGGGGTTCAGGGGAGAAGCACTCGCCTCTATTGCCTCTATTGCCGAAGTAGAAATGAAAACAAGACCTGCCGACGTAGAACTTGGTAACCATATTGTTATTAAATCTTCGCAGATAATAACACAAGGGTTTTGTCAGACAGAGCCTGGTACTTCTATTGCGGTTAAAAACTTGTTTTTTAACGTTCCTGCCAGAAAGAAGTTTCTAAAGTCGGATTCTGTCGAGATGAAAAAAATCTTGGATGAGTTTCAACGTATAGCATTGGCACATCCTGAATTAAAATTCAGAGTGATACACAATGACAATGAAGTTTACAATTTGCCGCAAGGCACCCTCCTAAAAAGAATATTGGGTCTTTTCAGAAAGTCTTACGAAGAAAAACTCATCAAAGTAGGAGAAGAAACAACTTCTGTTAACCTCGATGGCTACATAGGTAATCCTGATATTGCACGTAAGCAGAAGGGAGAACAATTCATATTTGTCAATAAGCGGTTTATAAAGAGTAATTATCTCAACCACGCTATGAAATCAGCGTATGAGAATCTCATCGGTGAAGATCACTACCCGTTTTTTATATTATTCCTGGAAGTAGATCCGGATAAGATTGATATCAACGTCCACCCGACCAAACAAGAAATTAATTTTGACGATGAGAGAATCATTTACAACTATGTTAAGGTTGCTACCAAGCATGCATTAGGCAGATATAGCTTATCGCCTCAGTTGGATTTTGAAAATGAAAACTCAGCATTCAAGGCCATGCGAAGACCACTCGGAAACGGCGGATCAGAGAATATACCTAGTGGCATAAATAGCTCTTCAGGAAATCCGCAGGCGTCTAGACTTAGATCAGCTCCGATGCTCAGAAATTGGCAGAATCTCTATGCTGGAGAAAATATAGACTTAGAAGAAGACAATAGTAATGAGGAACCCCTTATTATGCCGAGTGCGGCTTCTGGCAATCTATTGACTTCATTTGCACCTATAGACAACGAAGAAAAGGTCCCTGTTCAATTGCACAAAAGCTACATTATGGTGCAGATCAGAAATGGCTATATTATCATGGATCAGCATCTGGCGCATACAAGAATATTGTATGAAAAGTATCTACACCAGCTCAACCAGAGAAAAGAATTAATACAGAAGCAACTGTTTCCTATCACGCTTCAACTCAATAAGTCGCAAGTCATAACGATTAATGAAATTGAAGAAGAGCTCCGAGGTTTAGGTTTTGAGATAGAACCTTTTGGTGGAGACACTTATATCGTACAAGGTATACCGGCAGGAATGACGGACAGAAATATTGAAAACATCATCCATAGTTTGATAGATTCATATAACCAGAACATCAGTTTAGAGTTATCTAAGAACGAAAACATCGCCCGTTCTATGGCAGAGAGTGCCGCTACAACGAGAAACAAGTCTCTTTCTAAAGAAGAGATGAGATCTCTCATAGATGAACTATTTGCTTGTGAAATGCCTTATGTAAGCCCATCTGGAAAAAAATGTTTCATTTCTTATGAACTTTCTGACCTAGAAAAGCAATTTAGTTAGGGTAAGGAATGGTTCTAAAGTGCCGGTTACAAATTGTATAGTTATTTTTTACGATTCTAAGTTATCATCTTAATAAAAAAATATCATGACTAGAGGTCTTACTGATGTTGTTAAACATCTCCTCATTCTCAATATCTTGCTATTTATAATAGTCAGATTACCGGTTGCTCAGCACTTTCCTGATCTGGCACTTTATTATCCTGGTGATACAAGGTTCAGACCTTTCCAGTTGATATCGCATATGTTTATGCATGCCAGTCAGTCGCATATCTTCTTTAATATGTTCGGCCTATTTATGTTTGGTCCGCACGTAGAACGGTATATGGGTAGTAAGAACTTTTTCTCTCTTTATTTTCTTTCAGGGCTGGGAGCTCTAGTTGCACATTTTGCGGTTCAGTATTCTATGGTGTCAGGCATGGAGGTCACGCAACTCCGTGGCATGGTAGGTGCCTCAGGTGCACTTATGGGAGTCGTAATTGCTTTTGCAACGATCTACCCTAATATGAAACTGATGCTTATTTTTCCACCTATTCCTATCAAGGCCAAATACATGGCAGTGTTTTATGTAGGCATTGATTTGTTTTCAGGTATCACAGGTGCACAAGCCAATGTGGCAAATTTTGCGCATTTGGGCGGCGCTCTCACAGGATTTATATTGACTTACTTTTTCTTTAAGGGCAACTCTTATAGAAGGTAAGTGAGAGCTTATAGGTTTAATTAGTTAGATTGTTTTTAAGTACACATTTTGATAATATTATTATCTTGTTGTGCTTCAATACGAAACCTAATTGCTGAAAAATGAAAATTGAACCCTTCAAACTAGAGCGATACTATACCTTCCACGAACATTCTGCTCAATACTCGCTATGTAATTCTGACTGTGAGGCTATGACTATCGGTGACTTATTATCTCTGGAAGAAAGTTCTAAAGAGGCTTTTGATAATATGTGGTTAGGTTATACGGAAACGCAGGGCAGTCCAGAATTAAGGCAAAACATTTCTGCCATTTACAAGAACATACAGCCAGAAAACTTACTGGTATGCACAGGAGCACAAGAACCTATATTTCTATTTTGTCATGCGATATTAATGGCTGGTGATGAAGTCATTGTCCAGACCCCTTGTTACCAGTCGCTACAATCTGTTCCAGAAAGCATCGGTTGTAATGTGCTAAAATGGAATGTTCAACATGAAGAAGGAGCACCATCCTTTGACATCGATATATTAAAGAGTTTGATTACAAATAAGACAAAAGTCATTTTCTTAAATACGCCACACAACCCTACTGGTTTTCATTTTACAAAAGAACAACAAAAAACTATTGTAGAAATAGCAAGGTCTCATAATATTATAATTTTCTGTGACGAAGTTTATCGAGAACTGGAACATAATCCAATTTTTGCAATTCCTGCCTTTGCTGACGTATATGAAAACGGAGTCTCCGTAGGAGTAATGTCTAAGGCTTACGGTTTACCTGGGTTGAGGATAGGATGGCTTGCGACGCAGAGGCAATCCATTACTGATAAAGTGGCGATGCTTAAGGAATACACAACGATATGCAATTCTGGACCCAGTGAGTTTCTAGCAGGTGTAGCGCTGCGAAACAGGAACAAAATACTAGATCGAAACTTGGCAATCGTCAAGGCTAATCTACCACTTTATGAAGCGTTCTTCAAAAAACATGACGAGCTGTTTTCTTGGTACAAACCCAATGCAGGGCCTATCGCTTTTGTCAAAATGAAACAAGGTAGAGACGATATGCAACTGGCAGAACAAGCACTTAAACAAAACGGTGTTTTACTTCTACCAGGAAGTATTTATGACTATGAAGGCTATTTCAGAATAGGATTTGGCAGAGTAAAAATGCCAGAAGCGTTAGAACAATTTGATGTATTTGTAACAAACCATATGCTAAGTTTAAAGGGCCAATTCGTATTATTTAATAAGTCAACCACTTAAACTAAAAATACTAAACCGCCAAAGTTTATATATCAAACAACAATTGCATCAACTCTTCAATTTTACCTATAGGTGTCAGTTTGATTTTATTAGCGGCTTTACCTATGCCTTTGAGATTATACTTAGAGATAAACATATGATCAAACCCTAATCTTGCGGCTTCTTCTATACGTTGTTCTATTCTATTGACGGCACGAATCTCTCCTGTCAATCCTACCTCTCCTGCAAAACATATCTTATTATTAACGGGATTATTTTCTAGTGAGGATATCAATGCGGCTACTATCGCCAAGTCTATGGCTGTATCTTGTACTTTGATACCACCCGCCATATTGAGAAACACATCATTCTGACCAAAAAACAAACCGGCCCGTTTTTCTAGTACCGCTAATAACATACTCAATCTACGCAAATCAAATCCAGTCGAAGATCGCTGCGGATTTCCATATATCGCCTTACTTACAAGCGCTTGACATTCTATTAACATAGGTCGCATACCTTCTATTGTAGTTGCAACAGTAGAACCACTTAGATTTTCATCACTCTGCGATAAGAGTAACTCTGAGGGGTTTTCTACTTGACGCAAGCCATTTGGTTCCATTGCATAAATTCCCATCTCGTCTGTCGAGCCAAATCTATTTTTCTTAGTCCTTAGAATTCTATATATATGATTACGATCTCCCTCAAATTGTAGAACGGTATCTACGATGTGTTCTAGGATTTTGGGTCCAGCGATATTGCCTTCCTTATTGATGTGTCCGATTATGAGAATAGGGACATGGCTTTCTTTGGCGTAAGCCTGCAGGGCACTCGTACATTCTCTTACTTGTGTCAGTGTCCCTGGAACAGAATCTACATGCGCAGACGCTATGGTCTGTATAGAATCTATAATAAGAAGATCTGGCACAATCTTCTGGGCTTGTTTGAGGACACGATCTAAGTTAGTTTCAGTATAGACGAGACAGTTTTTATTGGTAATGCCGACTCTATTGGCTCGCATTTTAATCTGTTCTTCACTTTCTTCCCCAGAAACATACAGTACTTTATATTGGGTATTGAGTGCCAATTGTAAAAGCAATGTTGATTTTCCAATACCAGGCTCTCCACCGATAAGTGTTACAGAACCGGGAACAATACCCCCACCTAGTGTTCTGTTGAGTTCTTTATCATGATGTATAATAAGTCTCTCCGTTGTAGAAGTAACAACATCTTGTATAAGTGTAGGTTGGTGCTTCTCGCTAGATTCACCTTTCCAAACGCGTTTTTTCTTTTCTTGCTTGGTTTCCTCTCCTATAACATCTTCGACATAGGTGTTCCACTCGTTGCATACATTACACTTGCCTTCCCACTTAACGGCTTGATGATTACAGCTAGAGCAGATATATACCTTTTTAAACTTCATATTAAGAGGTCTTTTTAAAGTTAAATTCAAAAAACGGGAACAAATGGAACTTTTTTAACACTTTAGTTTCGTCGCTAACTTACTGACAGTCAGTGAGTTATTTTTTCACTTCTATAGATTCAACACAGACAACCTAAAAAACTGTTACTTATCAAAATGTCTCCCGTCTAAAAACCAGTAGCAGGTTATTATTATTGATCTGCGAATAACACGAAATAAGTATTTCTTAAGTGAAATATTCAAGATAGATTGTTTTCAATTGGTTTTTTGGGGTAATACAGGGC
>JALZVB010000179.1 GCA_023300835.1 Saprospiraceae bacterium
CGCTCTTCCGATCGGATTCCGACTGTTGGTCACTCGCTGTACGCGCCGCCATTACCATCGCCCAAAAACGCTTCGAAGGGCTTTTCACGCCCGCCATCACCGAACCAGCTTCCTTAAGATATCTCAAATCAAATTGGGTTTCGGTCTGTTTGCTTCAGAAGAGTTTTTAGCTTCAACTCTATCGTTTACACTTTCTTTCTTGTCAATTGCTTCAATACTTTTTATAACTTTCTGATTACAGCCAGAAAAAGCAGTTAAAGCTATTGCCAAACTCAAAAAAAATATCGTTGTTGAAATTTTCATGTTTGTTATTCTTATTGAAGTAAGTTCCAGTTAATTCCGTTGGATTTTATCAAACATTAATTCTAGTCACAGAACAATTTCAATATTGGAAATTTGTTTTATTAACTTACTAAATCAGATATTGATCTTATCTACCTGAATGTACTTTATAACTCCGAAATCCATAAATTGTCACTACGACAAAACAAAATAATGGTAGTATAAAAGAAAATTTAACTTCAGGTATAAATCCAAGCACTTGTACATCTGCAAAACCACTTCCGCCCCAATCTAAAATAGACCCTTGTAAGACTGGCATTAAAGCGCCACCTACAATGGCCATTACAAGACCAGCAGATCCAATCTTTGCCTCATCTCCCATACCTTTTAAAGCAATACCATATATGGTTGGAAACATAATAGACATGAAAATAGAGATACAAACTAAGGAAATTAAGCCGGCCATACCTGGTAATAAGATGGCCCCTAAAGTACATAGCATCCCGCCAATACCAAAAAAGTAAAGCATCTTAGATGGCTCATGATTTTTCATTAATATCGTTCCCAACCAGCGACCTGACAGGAATAAGACCATGGCTACAACATTAAAATAAGTAGCCGTTAATTGAGCGCCTTCTGGTCGCGCAGTATTCAGGTTATCCACATATTGGAATATGTATGTCCAACACATAATTTGCGCGCCTACATAAAATGCTTGTGCGACCACTCCTTGAACATATGTTTTATTAGAAAATAATTTACTGAAGGACTCCGATAAAGTCATCTTTTCTTCGTTATCGGTGTTAGGTATTTTAGTCAAGAAAATTAAAACCATTATTACCAGAACTAGCACACCTAAGGCTAAATACGGAAAGCTAATTACCTCCAAATCATTGGTCCGAATTCCAGCTTTTTCAACCGTACTTAAGGCATTGTAAGCCTCCGCTGAATAATCATCTGAACGCAAGGCACTTATTACAAAAAATTGTGCAACTAGCATCCCAAACAAAGAGCCCATTGGGTTAAAAGCTTGGGCTAGATTTAATCTACGGGTAGCCGTTTCTGGGGAACCCATAGCTAGAACTAATGGATTAGAAGTAGTTTCCAAAAAAGCTAAACCTGAAGTCATAACATATAGAGAGATTAGAAAAAAAGTATATTCCTGATAAGCAGCTGCAGGATAGAACATAAATGCACCAACTGCATATAAGATCAATCCTAAAATAATTCCTGATTTATAACTAAATTTTCTAATAAATAAAGCGGCTGGCAATGCCATACAAAAGTATCCGAAATAGAAAGCAAATTGTACTAGAGAAGCTTGTACATTACTTAATTCTGGCATTACTTTTTTGAATGCAGATACCATCGGGTTAGTCAAGTCATTAGCAATGCCCCATAGGGCGAATAGACTTGTAATTAAGATAAAAGGTAGTAATAATTCCTTTGATACTAAACGGTCTGATTGTTGATTACTCATATTTTTTGGTTTTGTTTTGTTCTATTATCTTAAATCGTACCTGTTCAGCACATTCAAAGCTGAACTCCCCCCGACCCCCTCTTAAAAAGAGGGGGAGTCGTCTGCGGTTAAAGATTTCGTTTATGAGACGTTTCCAAAACGAAATTTTCAATCGTAGTCGTCTCCCTCCCTTTCTAAGGGAGGGTCGGGGAGGGTTCTTAACGGGTACTGAATACCTAAATTAAATTTTATTAATCCGCACATAATAAGCGCCCCAATTTTCTTCTCCTTCCGTCGTGAACCAAGCTTCCATATTTTTTATTCCTTTTGGGAAGTAGCCTTGAAAACTAATCAACTTATCTGTTTCTTTAATGTCCATTTCTTGTTTCCATCCACCAACTTTCACGCCTCCACTAATAAACTGATGTGCTGTTCCTTTTGGAATAGCCTCGGTAAAGGTAGTGGCCGCTTGACTGGTTTCTATCCCTTCGTTTATTGCCAAATTTGATTCAAAAGGCCAGCGGCTAAGGGAAATTTCGTATTGCCCACTACTTTCAAAATCTATAATAAAAACACCCCCTAAAGGATTCTTTATTCCCTCTAATACATGGTTTTGATGCCAAGGATTCGTCGTGACTTCTACATGTGCATCATGACTGGCAATGATGACAGGGTTTTGGTATTTCGTTCCTACATTTATCGTTGGGTATTCACTAAATTGGGTGGAGATAGAAGCCCACCATTCTTCATAATACCCCCGCATGGTCGTTACTTTTTCTGAATTTGCGGCCGCTATATCTTTTTCTTGGCCAGGGTCATTGACAATATTATACAGTTCTTTCCCGTTGACTAATCGCCATTTATCAGACATGACCGCACTTTTTTTCCATTTTTCAGGTTCTTGCAAACGTTGCGAATC
>JALZVB010000180.1 GCA_023300835.1 Saprospiraceae bacterium
TAGTCTTACAGGGCAGAAGGTGACAAGTGGTAAAACACTTAGTTATAGTTCAGGGACAAACACTTACTCTCAGAACACAGATATGTTATCAAAAGGTATATATTTTATTGAGTTAAAAACTGAGAAAGGTTCTATTTTAGAAAAAATTATAATCGAATAAATAATGAATTTACACGAATATCAAGCTAAGGAACTTATTGCAAGCTATGGCGTGCCCATCCAGAATGGTATAAAAGCCGATAACCTAGATGAGGCTATAACAGCTTACAATAAAATATGCAAAGACACAAATTCAACATTTGCAATTGTAAAAGCTCAAATTCATGCCGGTGGTAGAGGAAAAGGTGGAGGTGTTAAGCTAGTTAAGAGCTTAGATGAACTGAAGCAAGAAGCTGGAAACATCTTAGGCATGATGCTTAAGACACCACAAACGCCAGGTGGAATGGATGGTGAAGGCAAGCTTGTCAAAAAAATACTAGTAGCTGAGGATGCTTATGCACCTGATTTTGATGCATGTAGTGAGTTCTATGTATCTATCTTAATGGATAGAAAAGCACAGAAGAATGTTATCGTTTATTCTACTGAAGGTGGAATGGATATAGAAAAAGTTGCTGAAGAAACACCTCACTTAGTTCATAAAGAATGGGTAGATCCACAATTAGGTCTTCAAGGTTTCCAGACTAGAAAGATTGGATTTAATCTAGGTCTATCTGGCGTAGCACTTAAAAACATGAGTAAGTTTATAGCTAAACTTTACGCTTCTTATTTAGGATCGGATGCTTCTCTTATCGAGATAAATCCAACGCTAAAAACTGCTGATGATAGAATCGTAGCAGTTGATACTAAGATAAGTCTTGATGCTAATGCATTATATCGTCAGAAAGATCTCGCTAAGTTAAGAGATGAGGATGAAGAAGATCCAGCTGAGTTAGAAGCAGAAAAAGAAGGTCTTAACTATGTAAAACTAGATGGTAATGTAGGTTGCATGGTTAACGGTGCTGGTCTAGCAATGGCAACAATGGATATCATAAAATTATCAGGTGGATCACCTGCTAACTTTCTAGATGTAGGTGGAACAGCTGATGCAGAAAGAGTAGAGAAAGCGTTCAAAATAATATTGAAAGATCCTAATGTCAAGGCAATCTTGATAAACATTTTTGGTGGTATCGTAAGATGTGACAGAGTAGCTCAAGGTGTTGTAGATGCCTACAAAAACATGGGTAACATTACAGTTCCTATCATCGTAAGGTTACAAGGAACTAATGCCGATATAGCTAAAGAATTGATAGACAACAGTGGACTAGAAGTTCATTCAGCTACTTTATTAAGAGAAGCTGCTGATCTTGTAAAGAAATTGGTTGCCTAGTTAAATAAAAACAACAACTAGCTCAAGCTGGTCGTGAATATTGGATTGCCAGTAAGTGTTCTATAGAGAATATTTGCTGGCAATCTTATTTAAGAATCTAAGTTGTAAAATCAAGTGGATACATAATGTATTTAAGTCCTACCTTTCAACACTATGTGTCGTGCTAAACACTAGGTCACCAACCTTATATGTAGTGGAGGAGAACTAAAATAATACAATCTATTATTAGCTTTGATCAAAAATCAAACATATGGAACGTATTTACATTTTGACCTTGACATTCTTAGGGTTCTTTTTCTCAAATAATGCACAAACAAGATGCGGAACGATACAAGATGAAGTCTTCATAAATGAACTGATTAACAATAAATCTAGTTGGAATCATAACAGATCCAGTGAATCTATTTTTGTCCCCATCACCATCCACAGAGTAGCTAAAGATGATGGATCAGATGCCATAACAGAGGCTGAGTGCCTAGAAGCACTATGTAAAATAAATCAAAGATTTGAAGATATGGGGACAGATATATCTTTCTATCTACACAAATTCAATCTCTATCCCAATTCAATAGCTTATACAAATCCTATAGATGAAGACCTATCTCTAGATGCTGAGAAAGATTCAACCTCTATGAACATATTTGTTGTAAAACATATTCCAGTAGACAATGTCGGTACATCGCCTGCATACTTTGCAATACGATCAGATATTATTGTTGTGCAAGCTAATAGTCTAGGAGATGCTAACTTTACAACTGAACACCAAATAGGTCATTTCTTTTCACTACTTCATACCTCATCAGTAGGTATACAATATACACCTGAAGAATATGGCGAGAAAGTAGAACTAGAAGAAACTGGAGGTCTTGCACTTGAACTAATGGATGGTTCTAATTGTGATACTACGGGGGATCGGATATGTGATACACCACCTGATTATAGTTTTGGAATCGCCTGTCTTTGTTGTACTATGGAGTGGACAGTATTAGATAGTAATTGTGATACTATAATTCCAATGATGAACAATTTGATGTCTCTTTCTAGTTACTGTGAAGACTGGGAATTAACACCTGATCAAATTACAGCTATGCATGCTTCATATAATTCAGAAAAGAGAGCCTATCTAAGAAATACAGATGTTACGTCGTATACGCCTATAATCCAAGCAGTTAACAACATAAGCCCTGTATCAGTTGAAACAATAGAAGTATATGATCAAGTAGAATTTATATGGTCTGAAGTTCCTAATGTAGAATATTACGTATTAGAAATTTCTGGAGTAGGCCACTATACTGTTTTTACCAATACATATACAGCACTAAATTTA
>JALZVB010000181.1 GCA_023300835.1 Saprospiraceae bacterium
CCTATTGTATCTACTATGAATGGATCAGCTATGCCGTCACCTTCACATATAGAAAAGTCAGCTGTCGTTATCATTGCTGCGATTAACGTATCTGGCACGACTCCTACAACTATAGTATCTCTGTTGACCGTAATCGGATTGGATAAATCAAAACATCCTTCTAACTCTGTTGCTAGACTGTCTATTTCTAAGCCTATTACATTTCCATTAAATCCTAAATTCCATATCAGACATTGTCCAAATTCCGTACCTTCTAAATCAAATGGCGGTCCTGCTGGCAAGGCTAATATCTTGGCAGATGCATCTGTTATTATCCATTGTGAGCTATCGCCTTCCATATCTGCAAGAAGAACATTCAGTGGATCAGGTATACCGTCTCCAACTATAATTGTTATCTCTGTTGTATCTCCTGGTGTCAAAAATATTGAGCCACCATCAACACTATTTCTTGTAACTGTCAGTGCATTTGACAAGACATGATTTCCACCAAATCCTGACATGTTATCACCAACGATTATACCCGTAAATGTACTGTCAGAAACCACATGCCATACTTGACATATACCTGGGCCTGCACCTTCAAAATCAAAATCAGAAGATTCCTGGGATGCTAAAATTACACCATTGGTATCTGTAACAAAATAAGTCTTATTGGGTCCGACACCTCCTGTTGTATCTATTGTAAATGGATCAGCTACGCCATCACCTTCACATATAGAAAAATCAGGATTTAGTATTGTAACTGGCGATAATGTGTTAGGCACAATAACTACTGTGTCTCGTATTACTGTAATAAAATTTGAAAGATCGAAACATCCTACCAGATCTGTAGCTAGACTATCTTGAGTTAAACCTTCAATAGATTCATTATAAGCTAAATGCCAAACAAGACACGTACCTGCTTCAACACCTTCAAAATCAAAAGGTGGTCCTGCAGGTATTTCTAAAATTTTGAAATTAGGATCCGTTATTAACCAAACTGAAGAATCTCCTTCCACTCCTGTCAACAACACATCAAAAGAGTCAGACAAGCCATCTCCTACAATTATCGTTGTATCCGTAGCGCCACTAGTAAGTAATATATCACCACCCGCAATACCATTTCTAGTAACAGTCAGTGGATTAGATAAAACCGCATTTGTACCTAAATCAAAAATAGATTCTCCTACAACTACACCTTGAAAAGTACTGTCAGCAGCTATATGCCATACTTGACATATGCCTTCTCCTGAGCCTTCAAAATCAAAGTCAGCACTATCTTGAGTAGCTAAAATAAGGCCTGATGTATCCGTGACAACATAGGTCTGATTAACACCGACTGCTCCACTCAGGTTAATTGTAATGGCATCTGCCATTCCATCACCTGCGCATATCGTTATATCTTGATTAGAAATTACACCTGGTATCAGTGTATCCTCATCTATAGTTCTTGTTACTGATAGTGGACCAGAGAGCTCATAGCAACCTCCAAGATCAGAGAGATTGTTACCTACATCGTCATCCTCTAGAATCCCAATAAAGTCTGCTAACCATATCTGACATATGCCTTCACCCGCATTATTGAAGTTAAATTGACTGCTCGCTTGAGTCGTTATTATTGTACCAATTGTATCTGTAACAATATATAATCTTCTTGATTGTGATCCTGGTGCCGATGTGACAACTTCTACATTATCAGCATTCTGACCTATTACAACTTCTATAAAAGTCTCTCCTCCAACAAATGTAATAGCAGGTGCTATTGCTCTATCTCTGAGAACGGCAACAGGTGTTGACAACTCAAAACATCCCAAAGTGATATCATTGATATTACGTTCTATTGCTCCAAATGTAACATTGATTTCTGAGTGGGCTAAATGGTAAACAAAACAAGATCCTGATTCAGCAGATGAAAAATCTAGCGTATTACTTTGTTGAACTGAAATCACGACTCCTATACTATCTGTAACTATCCAAGAAGAAAAGTTTCCAGAGTTTCCTGATACGTTAAAATCAGTAGTGCCACCATTGTTGATACAATATCTCACTGCCGCTGGGCCATCAATAACGCCTGCCTCAACACTGTTACGAGTTATTGTTAATCTATTAGAAAGCGCAAAACATCCATTTAGGTCAGATATTCTGCCTCCTACTACGGTACCGTTTATCGTTTCGAATGCATCTAAATGATAGATATAACATGTTCCTGGAACTGCATTGGTAAAATCGAAACTACTCGTGCTTCCTGGTTGTATTTCTATGATAACATCGTTGCTGTCCGTTAGTAATAAAGTAGAATTAGTTCCTACCTGACCCGTTACATCTACATCTACAAGTTGACGATCATTATTCTTCATACACAAGTTGACCATTTCAGATCCATTAGACAGAAGTCTACCTCCAGTTAATGTTGCTCTTCTCAGAATTACTGAATTAGAAGTCACATAACAACCCGTTATATCTGCAACAATACCTCCGATACTAAGACCTGTAAGTACAGACGAATGGCTTATATGGTTAAGCATAACAATAGGTTCATTTAAGTTACCGACAACCACATTACTATCATTGCCGAAACCTAATATTCGGCCTTGCTGATTTGTAATGATGTATGTGCTGAGTGCCCCTACATTTCCCGTAAGGTTTACTTGTACACTATTCTGACTACTACATATATTTATATCGTTAAGTCCTCCTACATTTATATTGCCGCCGGAAAGAATGGCCGTACTTCTAAACAAATCGATGCCCGATGAGAAAGCAAAACATCCTTGTAAGTTGGCTATGTTACTTCCATTATTAAGTCCACTTATTCCACCGGTATAACTCAATGCACGGATCGTATAATTCCCCTCTCCTAAAAAACCTAAATCAAATGCAGCATTATTAAAAACCTGAATTATATTACCTGATAAATCAGCTATAACATATCTCACTTCTGCTCCTAGATTACTTCTAAGGGATGTATTAATATTAGTATTAGAATTATCAGCACAAGCTGTATAAGTAGATTCTCCGGCTTGTGTCAATAGCTGTCCGCCTTGAACAATTATTCTTGTAACTGAAATAGGATTAGATAAATCATAGCAGCCCGTTAGGTTAAATACGCTAGATCCTATTGGAAAACCTAGTGTTGTTCCGTCACTTGACAAATGATAAATAGCATATACGCCATCACTAAAAGCACTAAAGTCGATCTGACTAGAAGATGCTAATTGTTGTATAATACCATTCTGGTCTGTTACAAGCCATTGAGAATTCTGTCCCACATTGGAAGCAAGATTTACTGAAACTATATTATTCCCAGACTGGGTAGAACAAAGATCTAAATTTGAATTTGTACTTATAACACCACCATTAACTCTATTACATCCTCCAGTGATTGTAAAATCATCAATATCCCATGCACCAACGTTTCCGCCATTGCCTACTAGACAATAAGGAAGTATTTCTACATAAAAAAGAGATGCTTCTGAAACCGTACATTCTGGTATTGCTGAGAAATCAAATGTTTTCAATGACCAATCTCTTGTGGTTTCTAGCTCTCCTGAGTCATAGATGATTTCATTATCTAGAACCAATCGCAGATTATAATGTGTCGGATAATTATTAAGACCAGAAGCGCCTTCTATAAATTGAAAAAACTCTGGTGCATAAGATTGAAACATTAAGTTGTCCAGTGAACCTACTCCATCGATACCAGGTGTCACCATGACTCTTACCCTCAAGGCTTTATCTCTCTGCCCATCTGAGTTACATGCCGTTGATGCACCTATACACATAGCTACACCACCATTGTGTCCGGGAGCACATGAATGTTCATTAACTTGAGGATTAAGTCGGAATAAATTTCCGCCAATCACATCTAATTCTGTACATAATGCATTGTCTGTCTTTGTTGCCGTAAACTCCGAGTAATCAAAACTGGAACCACTTGCAAATGATTTACATTCTTCAAAATCAAAATGTAATGCGGGTCGTTCTCCACTCACTAAAATATCTGGGCTATTGCCAAATAAAAATGAACTACAGAGAAAAGTAAGTACCATTAGGGAATGATACGGGATAGAGGTTTTTGGATACATGTCTTAAATCTTAAAATTAAGTGCATTAAAATCTAGCTATAAACTTATGATCTATTGTCAAGGGTATATTAAAAAACAACAGAATGGTAAACTAACTGTCCTTAAGACACCGTAAAATGTCATATATAAGAAGCTTAATACCCTCATTATGAGGCAGTTCATTACAACTCTTAGGCGTACAGGTACAGCATACCTGTATTCCAAAAGCTGCTATAGCTCTTGTTTTTACTGTTTTTACCGCGACTTCCTATTACTATAAGCCTAACGGATCTTTCACTTGGGATGTGAATCGGAATGCAAAAATATCTCTTAAATAGCTATAATTCACCTATTTACACATAACAATTATTAACCATGTTTATTTAATTGATTATCTGACACTTAAGTAATAATAAAAATTATATAACTTATGGCTTAATATGAATATTCAACCTTGACAATCTTGGTTAATCTAGATTATTAAGTTCAGAGTAATTCCATTTTCTAACCAATTTTCATTGTTATGCTTCAAAATTTCAACCCAAAAAATAAAGATCTCCAAGTGTGGATCAAAGATAAACTCTACCATAGGTCAGAGGCCAAGGTCTCGGTTTTTGACAGTGTTGTGCAAGGTGGAGATGCCGTATGGGAAGGATTGAGAATATACAGAGGCGGTGTATTTGTATTAGACAAACACCTCGACAGATTGATGGCTTCAGCCAAAGCGATGCACTTTGCTGATATTCCTAGCCGAGAAGAAATTACTAAGGCGCTATTTACAACGCTTAAAGCCAATGGGATGGAAGATGGTGTACATGTCAGACTGACATTGACAAGAGGAGAAAAAACAACATCTGGCATGGACCCAAGGCTCAATAACATGGGGTCCACACTTATTATATTACCTGAGTGGAAAGCACCGGTTTATGATAATGCAAAGGGCATCAAGATAATTACGAGTTCTACAAGAAGAAATTCACCTAATCATCTAGATTCTAAGATTCACCACACCAATCTTATCAATAATATCTTAGCGAAAATAGAGGCTAACGTTGCTGGTGCTGATGCTGCGCTAATGCTAGACGTAAATGGGTTTGCAGCTGAACTCAATGGCACCAATATCTTTATGGCTTACAAAAACAAAATATATACCCCACATGCTACGGCTTGCCTCCACGGTATAACACGAGGCCTTATTATTGAACTGGCCGAAGAACTGGGTATTCCTTGTATTGAAAAAGATATTTCACTGACTGAATTCTACAGTGCTGATGAAGTTTTCTGCTCTGGTACTATGGGAGAACTTACGCCAATAACCAGTATAGACGGTAGATCTATAGATAATTATAACAAGACTGGTATATTATCGCAATTGAATAAAGCCTTTGAAGCTAAGATTCCAGCGTATTCCCTAGCTATTATTTAGCGAATTATCACCCGTATTCCGTGCAAAATAAAGTCAAATCGCTCGCAAACAATAAATGTTTAAGATATACAGTTTATATGCTGAACCCAAAGTTTTGAGGATAGCTAAACAGCTTTTTTCGAACAACAATTTGTTAATAAAAATCGTGTATGAAGAAATGCTACCCTAACAGTTTTTTAATTCAATATTTATACGGTGAAACTTCTCTTACTAAAACCTTGGAAATCGAATATGCTATCCAAGAAGAATCAAAGATAAGAGATCAATTCAATTTGCTAAAACAAAGCAAAGACAGTTTGCCTAAAGTATTATTCTTCCCTAAAGACAAGACAATGAATTCTATTATGGAATACAGCAAAACTTCTGCTTGTCATTAAAGGTTGATAAGGTGGTCTTATAATAGACACCTCTATTTATAGAAAGCTCGTATTGAGTCAGTATCAACTGATATTAATACGAGCTTAATTTTTTATACCTGCCTCACTTCCTGTTGCCGTCTACTTGAATCCTTATTGACCAAGTTATGTGCTATATTAGTTTAAAATATAGTCATATGCGATCCATTCCTGCAATTCTTAGTTTTATCATTCTAGCTTTTAATCTTTCTGGACAAGTTCCCAAAATTATTGACGGAGACTTCTCTGATTGGTCTAATACCGATAAGACATTTACCGATCTGGGCGACTCGGCAGATCTAGATATAACCAGCGTCTCCATAGATAATGATGCGGATCGACTATATATCTTGATTGAAACCGATACTGAGTTTGATCTACAAGACGGAGAAGACATTGGTGTTTTTATTGATGTAGATAATGATCCATCTACAGGTTTTGCTAGAGGAGGTATAGGCGCTGAGTTTACATATTACTTCTCAGACAAAAGAGGTTTTATCAATGAGCCTAGTGGTAATTCCTCCAGCGTAAATCATGACCCACTAAATATAATAGGTCTACCTACATATACATCTAAGACATTTGAAATAGTATTCAATAGAACAGTTACTAACACCAACAGTATGACCATAAGTATGGGTTCTACAATAGCTGTTTATATAGAAAATGGCTCTGATGGAGATGTTATTCCCAATTCTACTGGGGGCATGAAATATGTTATGCAAAATACGCCAACAATTGTTGCTGATTATATGCTAAACAAAAATCCAGATCACCTGAGATTCATGACCTATAACGTAGAAAATGATGGCATTATACATCCCGCTAGAGTAAGCAATTTCCAAAAAATTATTACAGCTATAAATCCTGATGTCATTGCATTTCAAGAAACCTATAATACAGCGCCAGCTGATATAATAGGTTTACTCAATCAGTGGATTCCAAATGAAAATGGGCAGTCTTGGGAAGGCGCCAAAGTGCAGTCTGATATCATAGTATGTACACGTCAGGGTATGGAAGCCTATGATGACATAGACGGCAATGGTGTTTTTCTTACCTACCCTACTAATGGACAAGATCCTCTGATAATATACAATGTCCATTTGCCTTGTTGTGACAATGATCTCCAACGACAACAAGAAATAGATCACCTACTCAGTGTACTGAGAGATAAAGAAGGTGCTCCAGAGACAGGTTTTTCTTATGAAGAAAATGCGCCTACTATAATAACGGGAGACTTTAATATGGTCGGAGAAGCTCAGAATTATTTTAGTTTTCTAGATGGAGATATCGTTGACAATGCCACTTATGGATCAGATTTCGGGCCAGACTGGGATGGTAGTCAGCTAGAAGATCTAAACCCCAATGTAACTGGGTATCCTAGTAATTATACTTGGTCTAATCCTTCTGGAAATTATACACGTGGTAAACTTGATTATATCTTCTACACCGGATCAGTTATGCAGAGTCGTAATGGTTTTGTATTTGACACAGAATGGTTGAGTGATGCTGATCTAGCAAGTTTAGGCCTCAATGCTAATGAGACAACACGTGCCTCAGATCACTTGCCTATTGTGTTTGATTTCACCTTTGGTGCAGACATAGATGCCGATGGCGATATGGTGAATTCTAGTGAAGATTGTGATGACAACAACCCTAATATATTTCCAGGTGCTACTGAGATCCCTAATAATGATATAGATGAGGATTGTGATGGTATAGCGCAGATAATTGATAACGACAATGATTCATTTAATTCTGATCTTGATTGTGATGACAACAACCCTAATATATTTCCAGGTGCTACTGAGATCCCTAATAACAATATAGATGAGGATTGTGACGGTACAGCGCAGATAATTGATAATGACAATGACTCTTTTAACTCCGATCTAGATTGTGATGACAACAACCCTAATATATTTCCAGGTGCTACTGAAATTCCTAATAACAATGTAGATGAGGATTGTGATGGTATTGCCCAGATAATTGATAATGACAATGATTCATTTAATTCTGATCTTGATTGTGATGACAACAACCCTAATATATTTCCAGGTGCTACTGAGATCCCTA
>JALZVB010000182.1 GCA_023300835.1 Saprospiraceae bacterium
CATAAAAGTAAGGTTCTACTCCTCCCTCTATATCGAATTCTATAGCACCAGTTGGACTACCGCATTCTGCATTAGTAACCACGTAATCAGGAAAAAGAGCATCTGGCTCATCTACTTTAAAAGTTTCCTCTCTTACACATCCACTTGAATTATCTGTTACTACTAAATCATAATTACCTGCAGGTAAGTTCTCTATAGAATAACCTGTCTCTCCATTACTCCATTCCAGTTCAAAATCACCAGAACCACCATCTAAGCTAACCTCTAAATATCCAGTATTCTGTCCGTTACAAAGGATAGGAGCTTCGTCTTCTAATTCTATTTGATAATAATTATTAACCTCAACTTCGATAGGTCCTAATTCCACTTCATAATCATTTTCATCTGTCAAAGTGACGTAATAGTCTCCTGCATCCAGATTGTATATATCTGGAGTCGTAGCACCATTAGACCATTCATATTCAAATGTTCCGGTACCACCTGTTGCAGTTACACTAGCCGTTCCGTCCATGACACCAGGAGCTGATTCAGGAGAACTTAGAATACTGAGTAATATGTCATCAGGTTGAGTTACTGAGAGTGATTCTGTTATACTGCAATTGGCAGCATCTGTTATTGTAACACTATAAGTGCCTGCAAGCAAATCACTTTGATCTGCTGTTGTTGATCCATTAGACCATATAAAGTTAAGTGGAGCTTGGCCATTATCTACAGTTAAGAAAATAGATCCATTGTTGTCACCAAAACATTCTGCATTAATAATATCAGTATCAGATATCGAGATAGCACAATTTCCTTCTTGCAATGTTACACTTTCTGTTTGTTGACAGCCATTATTGTCCGTTACTGTTACGATATATGTTCCTGCTACTAAGTCAGTTATTGTAGCCGTTGACTCACCGTTAGACCAATCATAATCAAACCCTCCTGCACCGCCATTAGCTAAAGCTGTAGCTGTTCCATCATTAGCACCTGCAAAAGATGGGTTGGTACTGTTAATTGTTATGCCTATTTCATTAGGTTCATCTATGGTGTAAGTTTCCTCAAATGTACATCCGTTACTATCCGTAACCGTCACAGTATAATCACCAGCTAATAAGTTTACTTGGACGCAACCGCCTCCTAATCCTGACCAATCACAATCCAATGTTCCTGTTCCTCCAAATGGACCACCTTCTATAGCTCCATCATCTCCTCCAAAACAGTTAACATCTGTCCCTATAAAGTCGAATCCAATTTCTTCAGGAGAATCGATAAATATACTAGCCGTTGCTGTTGCTCCGGCATCGTCAGTTACTGTTACTGTATGAGTTCCTTGGGAAAGATTGTCAACGATTGCAGTTGTTTCACCGTTATCCCATTCGTAATCATAAGGAGAAACACCGTCTACAGCTTCTGCTTCTGCACTTCCGTCATTAGAATCAGAGCAATTTGTAGGTTCTTCATTAATTATCGTTACAGCCAGATTACTTGTTGCAGCTGTCACAACTATGGATTCCTCTAATAAGAGTAGTTTATCTCCACTGGTTCCACTACCATTACCTAACATGCTAGCTATGTAAAGTGTCACATCTTGCGTCGTCGCAGGAGCCGTCCAATCTACATCCCATGATACAGAACTATTACCTCCAAAAAATACCGCAGGGCTATGACCCACATATTCTCTTCCTCCACTATTGGCAATGTCAGCATTGTTTCCTGCATTACTCCAATCTCCAGCTTGGTTATCATTAATGTCATCTAGGGCAACCATAGAAAACCCAGATCTCATAGGCGTACCTGAGCTAACATCTACTGTTACTGTCAGATTATAGGTCTCACCAGCATCAGCATTAGATGGCAAGCCACTAACGCTTATATCTCCATCAAAGTTTCCGTTAGTCGCATGGCAATCCGAACATACGCCATCTCCAGGTGCATTGGTTCTTCCTGTAGGGAAATTAGATGAAAATGATAGACCCATTGTAATTACAATGAACAGAAATGCAACGAAATGCACTTTACTTTTAAATCTCATAATCTTTTTTTTATACAAATTAATGTCTGTTGGGTAAATGATTTGCTCTCAATGATTACGTTTTATACATTGAAATTGCTGTTGTCTTAAGATATTTTTGACAAAATAAGGCTTCTTTATACGCTATCATAAAACTCAATCATCTTATTCCAATAATATGTAATATGTAGACACCATCCGTCAATTATAGACTTTAGAGGTTTGATTCATTGTTTTGTCACTTGTACCTTTAGATTATACAATTAAATTTTAGGCATATTTGTAGAAGAAACTTATACACCAATGACTAAGCCAATACAAATTACTTTAGCAATTATACTTTTTACATTGAATTGTTGCTATTCAACTTATGCCCAAGATTCTATCACTGTTGATGGAATATGGTCTGATTACAAATATGTAAGCAAACGTGTTCCAGGTTTTAATTTTACCAATGACGGGAAGCATTATACAAGGTTGTCTGATAACCAAATCCAGAAATATGATCTGACTACTGGTCAACTCATGTCAGTTATCTTGGATGGTGATAATCTCAGTATAGAAGATCAATCTTTGAAAATTGAATCTTATAGTTTTGATAAGGATGAAAATATAATCTTCATAGAGACACAGACAGAATCCATATATCGACATTCTACTAAAGCAATTTTCTATAGCTACGACCTGTCATCCAAGAAACTATCTGCAGTAGATAAGAATAATAAAATTTCCTACGTAACCCTTTCGCCTGATGGTAAAAAGCTGGCTTACATGAAAGACAATAACATGTATATTTCAGATCTGGATGGACAGAACACTAACCAGATAACTAATGATGGGAAGAAGAATCATATTATCAATGGTGGTACAGATTGGGTATATGAAGAAGAATTTGCTTTCGCGAAAGCTTTCTGGTGGAACCAAGATGGAAGTAAATTAGCATACATGAGATTTGACGAAAGTCAAGTTCCTGAATTTACAATGACTAAATTTAATAATGATCTGTATCCAGAGTATGTAACATTTAAATATCCCAAAGTAGGGGAGAAGAATGCTGAAGTATCAGTACATATTTATAATCTCAATACGCAAGCGACGGCAACTGTAGAAACTGGAACAGAAAAAGATAATTACATACCTAGAGTTAAGTGGACTAAGTCTCCTGACAATCTTATTGTATATAGACTTAATAGACACCAGAATCACTTAGAACTGTTACTTACAGATGCTAATACAGGAATGTCTAAAACGATACTTGATGAGAAAAGCAAATACTATATCGACATAACAGATGATATTAGGTTTCTTGATGATAACGCAGGTTTCATTTGGTCTAGTGAGAAGTCTGGCTTCAATCACTTGTATCTATATTCTATGAATGGACAACAGAAGAAGGTGTTGACAAAGGGAGATTATGATGTCATCAATTTTTATGGAATAGATGAAGATAATAATGAGATCTACTACAGAGCTGCAGAAAAAAATGCCTTAGAAAAACATGTATACAAGGTTGGTATAGACGGAAAAAACAAGAAGTTAATTACTATGGACAAGGGTACTAATAGTGCACAATTTAGCAGTACTTATGATTTCTTTGTTAATACGAATAGTACAATCAATACCCCTCCCACATATAGTGTATATGACAGAAACCTGAAACTGGTAAGAACAATTGAAGATAATAATAAGCTTAAGCAAAAGCAGAAAAATATAGATGTATCGGATGTGTCATTTTTTGATTTTAAGACTTCAGAAGATGTTTCTCTTAATGGCTGGATGATAAAGCCTGTTGATTTTGATCCTAATAAAAAGTACCCTGTGTTTATGTATCTATATGGTGGACCAGGGAGCCAACAGGTGGTAGATAGTTGGAAAGGTCAGAATTACTGGTGGTTTCAGATGTTAGCACAGCAAGGCTACATTGTGGCTTGTGTAGATAACAGAGGTACTGGTGCAAGAGGTGAGGAGTTTAAGAAAATGACCTATATGAAACTAGGACATTACGAAACGATAGATCAGATAGAAGCGGCCCAATACCTAGGCGGACTAGACTATACGGATGCGAGTAGAATAGGGATCTTCGGATGGAGTTATGGTGGTTACATGTCTTCCCTGTGTTTGTTCAAAGGGAATGATGTATTCAAGGCCGCTATTGCAGTTGCTCCTGTAACCAATTGGAGATGGTATGATAGTGTTTATACAGAAAGGTATATGCGTACAGCTGCGGAAAACCCAGATGGCTATGCGGACAATTCACCTGTTAATTTTGCGAGTATGCTTAAAGGGAATTATCTACTCGTACATGGTATGGGTGACGACAATGTACACTTTCAGAACACGGTAGAAATGGCAAATGCACTTATAAAAGAGAA
>JALZVB010000183.1 GCA_023300835.1 Saprospiraceae bacterium
AGGTCAAGATGTCCAGTTCCGTAACGCTTCAGAATTGTTGACTGCAGAATTTGATGGAGGACCTCCGAGTAAGGCCTTTACGGATGTTAATGGAGATTTTAGGGATGACATTGTAAGAGCTGCTAATGCGTCAAGACTTAATGTTGATATACAATCTAACAATGGTGAGTTTTTTCAAAATTTCCCGATTGATGATGTTGAAAATTCTTGGTCATTGACTATCGGTGATATAAACAATGATGGCAAGAATGATATTTTGAATGCCGGTAGTTACATAGGGATGAATGTCTATTCCGCAGGAATAGACCCTGAAAATTATGAACTAATCCAAACGACTGATAATAACTTTTTTGCACAAGGGACCAACCTGGTTGATATTGATAGCGATGGATGGTTAGATGTTTTTGTATGTGATGATGATGGTCACAGTGAAATATTCATGAATAATGGCGCTGGTGTTTTGGTATATGATACTACTGTGATAGATATGGTTACAATACCAGCCTCAGACAATTCTGGAAATTATGCCAGTGAGTGGGCAGACATTGACGGCGATAATGATTTGGATTTATATATTGCCAAATGTCGTCTTGGAGCAACTGAAAACACTGATCCTAGAAGAATCAATATGCTTTTTATAAACGAAGGAGGGACTTTCAGAGAAGCCGCAGCTGAATGGGGAATTAATTCTAGTGCACAATCTTGGACAGGTAACTTTGGGGACATTGATAATGATGGAGATCAAGATTTGTATCTAGCCAACCATGAACACAGGCACCAAATGTTTGAAAATATTGGAGGCTCTTTTGTCGAAATTCCTTTTATGATGGATAACTCTGAAATATTAAGTGAAACGTATCAGTCTTCTTTTGCCGATTTTAACAATGATGGGCTATTAGACATATTAATAACAGGTCAACAGGATTTCGTTTTATTTAACAGAGGCAATAATAAGTTTGAAAGAACATTTAACCCTCTTTTTAATTTGAGTGCAAATTCATTTGCCCTTGGAGATGCTAACGAAGATGGCTTTATTGATGTTATTGCTTCTTACAGGAATTTTGGGACTGGGGCAGTACAGGGAGATAGAGATAGGTTGTTTATAAATGAAGGTAACGATAATAATTACATAGCTGTTTCACTTGAAGGGAATAATTCTAATAGAAACGGTATCGGTGCCCAAGTAAGTATCTACGGAGAGTTTGGAATGCAAACTAGAAATATACAATCTGGAGTTGCCTATGGAATAACCAATTCACTAACAGCTAGATTTGGAACAGCTGAGCATGAGTCTATCGATAGTGTTGTAATAAGATGGCCTTCAGGAATTGTAGATGTTCATACAGATATCGAAACTAATTTTCATTACATCGCTCAAGAACAGACATGTTTTGTCAAACTTCTTCAAGTGGATGCAACAGGAACAAGATTGGATTGTAGCTTAGAAGGAACAATACTATCAATAGATAGTCAAGAACTTATTGGTTGGAATACAGGGGATGTATCACCTTCTATTGAGATTGAATCACCAGGCACATACTTTGTTGGCACAACTGATGGATTCTGTAATAATTATGGTCAAACAATAATTGTAAGAGGTCCAGAAGAGTTGAGCTTACCGCAGATGTCAGTTACTAATGATGTTGTCTTGTGTGAAGGTTCAGAACCTATACAGATTGCACTGAGGTCAGAAGACGACTACCAATGGTCCAACGGGTTTATAACTAATTCTATAGAAGTGAGTGAAAGTGGAACTTACTTTGTAGAGAATAGTAACAATTGCGATACGTTAACTTCATCAGAAATTTCTGTACAATTTGTAGATAGCTCAATACCTGGAGACACCAGAAGTATATTTTATACAGAAGAAAGAGTCTTAGAACTTATTGGGCCTAATGAAAGTACAACTTGGTATGCTGATGCTAATGGATTAAATGAAATAGGTAACGGACTTACTTTTACAACAAATCCTATCGCTGTAGATTCAGTGATTTATTTTGATAGCCAAGTAGAAGTTATTCCTCCAGCTTATACCGGTGGTGTAACAATAGAAGCTTCACTTGCTCAAGAGACTTTTGCTAATCCTAATGTAAGAGGTTCTATGTTTTTTGTTATAAAGGAAAGGTGTAACTTTAAATCTGTTACAGTTAATGCAAGAGTAGCAGGACCTAGGTTTATTCGTATCCAGAATTTCGTAACCCAAGATACATTTGTTGAAAAAATAATTGATATTCCCTTAGGTGTTTCTGAGGTTATATTTGACTTCATTATGGAACCAGGATCATATGAAATCAAAATGGATGAGCAGCATACGATCGAAAATTTTGGTACTTTAAATCCAGAATTGAGTATTCTAGAAACAGATTTGCAATTTCCATATAACATAGATGAATTGGCAAGTATAAGTAGATCCCTATTTGGTCGTGGCTTTTTTCAGTATTTCTTTGATTGGAAAATGGAGCCTATTAGCGAGGATATATGTAGGACAGGAATCACACCATATGTTCTGGATTACAGTGATCCAGTATCTACAGAAGATATTACCGATATCGACTTAGAAGTATTTCCTAATCCTACGACAGGCATAATTCAGATTGAAAGTGCTGCGCTAATTACGCGATTATATATCTATAACAATCTCAGTCAATTGATATGGGAGAGTAATCCTAATAGTAAAACAACACAGCTTGATATGAGTCCATTGAATGTTGGACAATATATGATAAAGTTAGAAGGTGATAACTTCTCTACTGTAAGACAAATTATATTGACTAAGTAATAAATGTAAATTTACTTAAAACGGGTATTTCAGAAATGAGATGCCCGTTTTTTTATTACTAAAAGAGTGAAAATAGGACAAAAGATAATAAGCCAGTAAGCCCTAAACTCAGGAAGTTGACGGCATTATTGGAAACAAAGTGATATCCAGAAACCAATTCATGAGGGGCACCATTTTCTTTTATAATGCCATTTGTTTTATACTTGGCTTGTAGAATACTTCCCAGAATAGAATCGATAAGCATGCCTGTGGTTCCTAGCATTATCACTAATAAGGTGGTGACTACATTAATATGGCCCATTAGAAAAGCGATAATGGAAATTATAGTAGCTCCGATTATTCCAGCTATTGTTCCTAGCCAGCTGATACCTCCTGATAGACCTGGTGCCATAACCCTGAAGGTGATTATATCTAGTGTCTTACCCTTATAAAATCTACCCCAATCACTGCTCATAGTATCTGCCATAGCTGCGGCAAATAATATGATATTAATACTGAGAAATATATCGTCTGCTATTATTAAGTACAAGAGAGCTGCAAGAGTAGCTATTCCAGAATTAGCAATAACTTGAACTGCTGATCTACCTTTCTTTTCTTCGATTGGCTT
>JALZVB010000184.1 GCA_023300835.1 Saprospiraceae bacterium
GATAAGATAAAAGCTAAAAGTAAGATCTTTAGTAACGCATCTTGTACAACCAATTGTCTAGCTCCATTATTAAAAGTGGTTCAAGAAAATTGGGGACTTGTTAAAGGTTCAATGACAACAATACATGCCTACACAGGAGATCAGAAACTTCAAGATGCACCGCATAGAGACTTGAGAAGAAGTAGAGCAGCAGCCTACAACATCGTTCCTACAACAACTGGTGCGGCTAAAGCTGTTAACCATGTTCTTGATGGCGTAGAGGGTAAATTAATTGCAATGGCTGTAAGAGTTCCAGTTCTCACGGGATCGTTTGTAGAATTGAACATCGAGCTAGAAAAGGAAGTAACAAGAGAAAAAATCAATTCAACTTTCAAGAAATATTCTAGAGGCGCCTTAAAAGGTATCTTAGAATATAACGAAGATCCTATCGTATCTTCTGATATCATTAGAAATCAACATTCATCAATTTTTGATTCTTTATTAACTGATGTCAATGGAAAATTTGTAAAGATTGTTTCTTGGTACGATAATGAAGCAGGATACTCAGCAAGGTTAGCAGAGTTAGCTGATAAATTATAAGAAATCATACTTAAGATATATACCATACAAGAGAGTCCAATTGTTATTACGATTGGCTCTCTTTTTTATTTAAGCTAAATCGAAAATTGTCATATGCTAACTAATCTCAAAGGAAAAAAAGTACTCATAAGAGTTGACTTCAATGTGCCTCTAAATTCAGAAAGACAGATAACTGATCAAACTAGAATCCTCAAAGCACTTCCAACTATTAATAATGTATTGGATCAAGGAGGATCCGTAATATTGATGTCACATCTCGGTAGGCCACTCAAGAAGCTAAATACGGACGGCTCTATAAATAAAGAAAAATTTTCTCTAAAACATCTTATACCTACGTTGAGTAAACTGCTTAATAGGGATGTGAAATTTGCATCAGATACTATTGGAGAATCAGCATTTGATCATTCAACAACCCTTCAAGCTGGTGAGGTTTTACTTCTAGAAAACACAAGGTTTAATGAAGGAGAAAAAACAGGTGATGATGAGATGGGAGCTAAGTTAGCAAAACTTGCAGATGCATATATTAACGATGCATTTGGGGCGGCTCACAGGTCGCATGCTTCTACAACCACGGTGGCCAAATACTTTGAGAAAGCAGATAGATCTCTTGGCTTACTTATGGAAAGTGAAATAGCGAGTGGTACCAAAGTTCTCAATAGTCCTAGACGTCCATTTACAGCTATCTTAGGTGGTGCAAAAGTTTCTGATAAGATTCAACTGATAGAAAAATTACTAGATTTCTGTGATAACATTATTATAGGCGGAGGTATGAGTTATACGTTTACCAAAGCATTAGGCGGGAAAATCGGAAACTCACTGGTAGAGAAGGATTATCTTGATCTAGCTTTAGAATTACTAGACAAAGCTAAAGAAAGAAATGTTGATATATTTCTTCCTGAAGACAACCTATGTGCAGCAGAATTCTCTAATGATTCCCCTAATACGGTATATAACAGTAATGAAATTCCAGATGATCAGATGGGTTTAGATATAGGACCTAAAGCGATAGAATCGTTCAAGAAAGTTGTGTTGGGTTCTCAGACAATCTTGTGGAATGGTCCTGTAGGTGTTTTTGAATTTGACAATTTTGCTACAGGTACTTTGACAATTGCACAAGCAGTCGCAGATGCTACAACTAAAGGCGCTTTTAGTTTGATAGGTGGTGGAGATTCTGTCTCAGCCATTAATAAGTCAGGACTTGCAGATAAAGTGAGTTTTATATCAACAGGCGGTGGTGCAATGCTAGAGTTCCTAGAAGGTAAAAAGTTGCCAGGTATAGCAGCAATAGAACAATAGAAGCATTACATTATAAGTTAAAAAAGGCTTGATACGAAAATCGTATCAAGCCTTTTTAATTCAATTTTATTTTTTTATTCTAATCCAGATTCTGGACCAATAGCAAGAGACTCAATATCCCCATGGCTTGAGCGACTGAATCACTTAAGATTTTATTCCAATCAAGATTTTTCTCTTTTTCCTGATCTACCTTTTCTTCAGATTTGAATCCTACACGGATAACGGATCCTTGGTATACTTTAGGGTATTTTCTTTTTAAGAACCCTATCTTAGGTTTTTTGATTTCGCCATTGGCATGCTCCACAAATATCTTACTTACATCGGCTTGCTCGTTTAGTCCTCCCGCATACTCATTGATATAGAATATGGCATCCTTACCTTTGTGATAAGGAACATGGATTTCATTTCCTTCGTTAATGGTCTCTTCTGAGTATATTTCTTGTGCACGTGTCGCACCACTTATCGTTACAAACTCTTTGATCTTAGGAACAAATATTTCATCTCCATTTTTTACAAAGAAGTTAAATTCTGATTCTGGGTTATTGATGATTTCATCCAGTTTAATAACTACTGACCCGTAATCTTGGTCAGTACGTAGTAGGGTAGCACCAGCTGGAAACGCCTCGTCTGTCAGTCCACCGGCTCTGTTTATAATTGATCTGATTTTCTCATTTTCTTTAGCAATAGCATATGGTCCAGGGAAGGCGACTTCTCCTTTTAGAAATACCCGCTGTTGCAATTGGAATTCCTTGATATACCTGATGGCAATATTATCAAAAGGTTCCAATAGATACTCAGTATCAGCTCCAGAGATAACATTGAACTCTCTATCCAGTTCTAGGAATGCCACAACTGTTCTAGTGGGTTTGTTATCTTCTATAACGACTCTAGAAACTTCAATGTTATTAGTAGATGCAGCGATCTTAAAACCACCAGATAAGGTAAGAATATCCTTAATGTTCATGCCGATACCGTACTGATATTCTCCCGGGCTATTAACGGCTCCCTCGATTCTAACATATGATTCTTCTATAAAAGTGTTGTTAGATTTTACGACTAAGCTGTCAAATGGATTAAGGATGAAGTTAGTTTTATGGTCTGGATTCATAAATATCGAATCTAGATGTGTAATCGTTTTATAGTATTTTAACTTTGGATTTAATGGATCGTTTCTATGTATGATAGCATAATTGGAGGCATCTCTGCTTAATCCCCCTGATATTGTAATGGCATCAGTAACACGTATACTTTGACTGGCATCATAAGGTAATTTGCCTGGGAATCTTACTGACCCGTCTACAGATACTTCTGCTTTGTCGGTGAACCTATCTTTAGACCATATCTCAACTTCATCTTTATTGTTGAGTAGAATGTTTTGAGGATGATTTTTGTCCTTTAAGATTTGTGATAGATAAAGTTTTTTGACTTCAGTCGAGCCATTATCCTTAATTCTTGTGAGGTAGACAAGTTCTGTGTTTGAAGTTTCTTTAAGACCTGTTTTTTCTATTAGATCCAATAGTTTCATGTTTGGTGAACGCTGAAATTGACCGGGTTTAGAGACGGCACCAATGACAGTTACATAGTTGTTATACTCTGTCTCTATAGTTTCTATATATACACTATCTCCGTGCAATAACTCAAAGTTTCTGCCTGTTTTTTCATATGCTCGCCAGTCTATATCTATAAGGGTATTTTCATCATTTTCAAAACGCTTAATCTGAATTTTTTTCTGAAAAGCATTTTCAGAAAAACCACCAGCAAACTCCAATAATTCTTTTACGCCTTCCTTTTCTATTAACTCATATTTCATAGGTCTGCGTATAGCTCCTGTAACAGAAATAATTTTGTCTGCGACGGGTACAACTATGACATCATTGTCTTCTAGATAATAGTCACTACTTATAGATGGGTTGAGCATGAACTCATAAACATCCATTGTTAGGGATTGTCCACTGTTCTTTTGTAACTTTATTTTCCGAAGACTTCCTATGTCATCTGTCCCTTCTACCAGTGAAAGTGCTTTGAAAGCAGAATTGAAAGCAGGTATTGCAAAACTACCTGGCGTACTATTTACAGCACCATAAATACTGATTCTTATGGTACGAGAGAAATTCACAGCTACATCAAACTGACCATTCTGAAAACTATAATACTCTCTGAATATACTGAATAGCTTTTCTTTAGCTGTAGCCAAATTCATTCCTTTGAGGAAAACTCTTTTTGCACCATCTAATACTATTATATAACCTTCTGGACTTATTGTGAATGCATTATCAAATTGTGATTTCCCCCATACTGAGATAACTATTTCATCGCCTGGTCCCAATACATATGAATCTGGAACCCTTATTTCATCCGCCTTTTTGTCAACAGATATTATTTTATCTCTGAAAAGATTTTGACCATAAATTAATATCTTTTCTTCTTCCTCATCTTCCTCTTCTACTTCTACGATTGTTTCGGTATCCAAAGAATCTGATTCTGTTTCTTCTAGATCATCTTCGTCTCCATTTTTGTCTTTGGCTTTAGCTAGTCTTTCTTCCTCTCTTTTTTTCTTCTTTTCGGCCTCTATCTTCTCTTCTTCTATTTCTAGAATAACTTCTTGTATCGTAGCGATATCTTGTGGCGTGACATTGTCTCTTGTAAGTTTATCGATCCGAATCCCCCTTTCCTCCAAGGCTTCTGTCAATTCTTCTATGTCAATGTCTCTCTTTTCTAACTCAGCTTCTATCTGTTCTTGTGAGTAAAATATGCTCTGTGAAAATGCCGTATTTGTAATAAGCAGGGTACAGAGAACTAAGAAAATATTAATATATTTCATATATGTTTAAGTCGTATGCAATACAATGTTAAGATTTTCTACTATATGTTCTTGCATATTAACTGTTAACTCTGTGTGCATGGGTAGTGACAATACATTATTGGACATGGATTCGGCCACAGGAAAATCACCTTTTTTATATACGCCGAAACTATAGACGGACTGATAATGCAATGGTTCTGGGTAATAAATCGCAGATGGGATACCTTTTTCTGACAACTTCTTCTGTATCGCATTTCTCCTATCACCGTTTCCATTAGAATCTATCTGTAATGTATATTGATGAAATACATGATTACGATTAGCAAGTCTTTTTGGAGTTGTAATGCTTGTTGTATCATGCAATAGCTTGTCGTATACATCTGCGGCACCAACTCTTGATTTTACATAACCGTCGAGATATTTTAGTTTAATATCCAATATTGCCGCTTGTAAACCATCTAATCGACTATTGATACCTACAGATTCATAGTAATATTTTTTGGACGAGCCATGATTGGCATACAGTTCCATCTTTTTGGCCAGATCAGGATTGTTAGTGCATAAGGCACCTCCATCTCCATAGGCCCCTAAGTTCTTAGATGGGAAAAAAGAGAATGAGCCTATATCGCCTATAGTGCCGCACTTATGTGTTTTCCCATCAATTTCACATGTTGCTGATATGGCTTGTGCTGCGTCCTCTATTACATCTAGAGAATGTTTCTTAGCAATAGCTAGTATCGCTGTCATATCACAAGACTGACCAAATAAATGAACAGGAACAATTCCTCTTGTCTTAGGCGTAATAGCTGCTTCTATTTTTTCTGGATCTATGTTAAATGAGTGAGGGTCAACATCTACAAATACAGGTCGCAACCCGAGTAACACCATTACTTCGACAGTTGCTACGAATGTAAAAGGCGTTGTAATAACCTCGTCTCCACGCTTATAGCCAAGTGCCATCATTGCCAATTGTAACGAGTCTGTTCCATTACCAGTGGGAATTACATGTTTTACACCAAGATACTGAGCTAGGTTTTCAGTGAAATTCTTAACGTATTTACCTTTTATAAATGATGACTGGTCAATAACATCTTGAATCGCAGAATTTACCTCATCCTTTATTTTGTCGTATTGACCCTTAAGGTCAACCATTCTAATGTCCATTTTAATGTTTTCGTGATTATGTGATTTTTATCCGTCCATTTAACGCCGTAAAATGAATCAATATTTTATTTCACAATTTTCTGCCAAAGGTAACTTTTAGCGACATTTAAAAACTTTTGTGAAGACTCTTTTATCAGAGAAAGCTTAGATTTGGAGTAGTGACTATTCAAATTTGAACTTATGAACTTAAAAAACCTTTTTTGTACAGTGTTTTCTTTATTGTACTTGATTACAATTAGTGCTCAACAGCAAGTTAGAGAAAACAGCTTTCTCGCTGCAGGTTTCAGTTATGGTCTAGCATTTCCGGTAGGAGAATTAAGCGATAGATTTGGAAGTAACTTTCAAGCAGGTGTCTCACTAGATTATTATAATCTTAAACTCAAAGGAAGTTACGGTATAGAGGGGCAATTTCTTTTTGGTGATAATGTAAGAGAAGATGTATTATCAGGTATTAGAACGGCTGACGGAGCAATTCTAGCTAGTGATGGTGCATATGCAGAAGTTTTTCTCAGACAGAGAGGTACTTATCTCGGAGCTTATATCAACAAAACCTTTTTCTCACTTAAAAAGAATCCTTACGCAGGTATTAATGCTGGTTTTGGTGTAGGGATCTTGCAGCATAAAGTGAGAATACAAGATGACACCAATTCAGCTAATCAGTTTAATGGCGACTACTCCAAAGGTTATGACAGAAACACAATGGGACCTGCAATTAAACAGTCACTCACTTTCCAAAATATAGGTCGAGATAGGAGATTAAATTATTCTATAGGCTTTACTATAACTGAGGGTTTTACTAATAGTGTAAGAACTACCAATTTTGACAATGGGTTTATAAACGATGCGTCTAGACTAGATATTTTGATAGGTTTTGATGCTAAATGGTTCCTACCTATAAAAGATTCTTCAACACTGGAGTCTGAAGAATTCTTCTACTAACGGAAAGTCAATGTTTATTATTTATACATTGGGTATACGCCTGTATGGTCTATGCATAAAAGTTGTATCAGTCTTTAATACCAAGGCATCTTGCTTAATTAATGGTAGAAAAGCGCAATCCAATAAGGTTTCTAATCTTATAGATCATTGGCCTAATAATGCCCGAAGAATCTGGATTCATGCGGCATCCTATGGGGAATATGAGATGGCCAAGCCACTTATTGCATTACTTGAAAAAAATCCACTCAACCATTTTATTATAAGTTTTCATTCTCCGTCCGGTTATGAAAACATAAAGCTAGATAACCTAAGATTTCTTAAGATATACCTTCCTCTTGATACTTATTCTAAGCAAGATAAAATGGTAAATGAGCTACAGCCGAGTTGTGTAGTTTTTATTAAATATGAGTTTTGGTATAACTTACTGAGGGTATTGAAGGATCAAAAAATTCCTTATTTCTATACAAGCCTCCACTTGAATGCGGATAGTTACATTCTCAAACCTTGGGCTCAGCCATTTAAAAAGTTATTACAAAACAGTAGACGTATCTATTGCCATAATAGTCTATCTCTTAAGATCTTAGAATCAAAGAATTTCCATAATTGTATTACAATGGGAGATACACGAATGGAACAGGTACTTATGAATGCGCAAGTCTCAAATAGAGTTGTTGTATGGCAAGATGAGCAACCTACAGTAGCTATAGGTAGTGCAACAGATCTCGAAAGTAAGATGATAGCAGATTGGGTTTCTGAGAGTGAGTATAATTTCTTACTGGCACCACATGATGTCGATGATAGAAGCCTTTCTGTGTATAATCCTGACGAGAATTGGGATAGATATTCAACTTATACAAGCCAGCCATCCAAAAGAATAATTGTAGATACACTTGGGGATCTAAAATACTTATATAATAACTGTGATGTGGCTTATGTTGGAGCAGGATTTGAAAAAGGCCCACACAATGTATTGGAGCCACTGGTGTATGGTATTCCGGTAGTCTGTGGCTCAAATATTACTAAGTTTCCAATGGCCCAATATCTACAAACTGAGGGTTTGTTAAAAGTCATTAACAAATTGAGTGATCTACCCCAAGCCGTAAGTCAATTAAATCAAATCGATAAAAAACAATTTGCGGCTAAAGCCAAAACGTTTTTCGATAATAATTCAAGTAAAATTGAATTAATAGTCGATGAAATAAGTAATATCACGACTTAAACCACTTTAATTATCGCAGCTCAGCCCTTCAATATTATAATAATAGGTGATGTCATGCTGGATACCTATGTTGTAGGTAATCACAATAGACAATCGCCAGAGGCAGATGTGCCCGTCCTTGATTTTGATAATATAGAATACAGATTAGGAGGTGCAGCCAACGTAGCAGCTAATCTTGTGCAACTCGATATTAATCCCATTATTATTTCGGTGACAGGCGAAGATCCTGTTGGAGACAAAATCGAATACTTACTAGATGATGCTGGAATCAAACATGAAATTCTGAAGCAAAAAAATAGAACCTCTACTGAAAAAAGAAGGTTTGTCAATCCAGATTTCAAGCAATACCTTAGACTAGATACAGAGTCGAAAGAAGAAATATCCCCAGTTATTGTAAATCAAATCCTTGATCAAGTAAAAAATAAAGTAGAAACGCTTGAAATATCAGGCATCGTAATTCAAGATTATAATAAAGGCGTAGTTACTAAAGAATTAATTAGAGAGGTAATAAGATCGGAAGAGCACACG
>JALZVB010000185.1 GCA_023300835.1 Saprospiraceae bacterium
AATAAGAAAAAGAATAATAACAATGATAGGTATAATAATGGCCGCATAGAATGTTAATCCTATATTCATGCTCATGTCCTGACCTTGGCTTTTAAGAATGTTAGTGGCTAATATTCCAATTACGCTAGCCATGTACAATGTGACTTTGTATGTTTGACTGGTATTTTGTGTCATGGCATGAATGCTTTTATCTTTGCTTTGTAGGATGTTTTTCCAAGTGTTACCCCAAGTGAATAAATGTTGTTTGATGGAGTTTAAATTTAAAGTCATTTTTTAGCCTTTCTTTTTATAATCACCTATAACCAGTCATACACGATTGAAGAACTGGAGAGGAAAATGACAATGCTTGTCAGGAATCATGCCCTAGAAAAGCAAGAACTGAATGATATCGTCAAAAAAATACAAAAAGAAAGTAAGATTTCTACTAGATCTAAATCTGCCAAAGAAAAGACCCCCACTGAATAATGCGGATACTCTTCGTATTAGAAAATCATTATCCCAATATAGGAGGTGTAGAAACACTTTTTAAAACACTTACAGAATCACTGGTAAAAGAAGGCATAGAAGTAACTGTCTTGACCAACAGGTTCTCACAGGAATTACTAGACAAAGAGGTTCTCAATGGTGTTAGCATTGTAAGAGTACCTTACAGAAACAGATACTTATTTACACTACTAGGATGTTTCTCTGCTATACGTTATGCAAGAACACATGACATCATCCATACCACATCATACAATGCGGGAATACCAGCATACATAGCTGGACTTGTTACAAGAAAAAAGGTGATTATTACTTTTCATGAAGTATGGAACAAGTTATGGTTTTCATTACCCTATATGAGTAAGCCTGTTCTTGGCTTACATTACCTGTTTGAAAAGCTTTTAGTTAATCTGTCATTTAGTAAATTTATAGCCGTATCAACAGCTACATCTGACAGTTTAGAAAAGGCAGGTGTCCCAACTAATAAGATAGCGCTTATTCACAATGGAATTGATTACAAAATTCTGGATAGAGTCCGAGATAAATTTGATCAAGCAGTTGTTGAGAAAGTTAAAAAATCAAAACCTTTTACTTTTTTATATTTCGGAAGATTAGGAATTTCTAAAGGATTAGATTTACTACTGCCTGCAGTAGCTTTATTGAAAAATGAAACGGATGATTTCAAATTAGACTTAATAATTCCTACCTCTCCAGAGAGTTTTCATAAGCGTATTAAGAGTATTATTTCAGACTTAGAGATTGAAGATTACGTTGATATTCATAGTGACTTGCTACAATCAATTTTACTAGAAAAAATATTGAAATCTGATGTCGTTGTCATCCCTTCATATAGTGAGGGATTTTGCTTTACGGCAGTGGAATCTATGGCATTAGGAAAACCAATAATATCATCAGGAAAAGGGGCACTTAAGGAAGTTATTTCTGGCCAATATCTAGAAATGCGAGAACATACTTCTCAAGAACTTTCCAAACAAATGAAACTCGCAATAGATGGAAAATGGGATAGTAAACCTGTTGTCAAGTATGAATTACAGGACAGTATAGATAAGTATATTCAATTATATAAATCTATAGATGGCAAATAAAAAAGTCGTCTTCCTTGCTGATTGCCTTATTACCCAAAAGGCAGGTATACATTTCTATACCCATCAATTGATTGAAAGAGTAATCTCACAATACCCTGATAATCAATACTATATCGTACTCCCCTACCCTTACAAAAAACTAAAAGCTAAGGAAGTCCTTGTGCCAATCAAGCGTTATTTGCCAGGGCATTATAGGTTGAGATATTTTTGGGATATACCTAAAGTCGTAAATGATATCAAGCCAGATATTGTGATTGAAACGGCACATTTTGGGCCTTTTAGATTAGACAAGGATATTTTGAAAGTTACGGTTATACATGATCTAACGCCTGTCATGTATCCAGAATGGCATGACAAACTGAGTCATATCATGCATAAGATTCTGCTACCTGGGATTCTTGAAAATGCAGATAAGATTCTCGCAAATTCTATCAATACTAGTAAAGACATTCTTGCCTATAAAAACAATCTTGATTCAAAGAAAATCCTATTAGTTTACCCTAAATTTAAGAAGCCAGAAGCCAGAATAGTCAATCAATACAAATCCTACATTAGTGGGGATTATTTTCTAACAGTAGGAACAATTGAACCTCGAAAAAATTACATTACATTAATTAAGGCCTTCGAAATATTTTGCCAGACTAACGATAATATATTCTTGAGAATAGTGGGATATACAGGATGGAAATCAAAAGGACTATTAGAATACATTGACGCTTCAGAATACAGTGACAGAATAATTATTGAAGGATATATGGATGACGAAAGACTCAACTTATTGTATTCCCAAGCCACAGCATTTGTATTTCCGTCGCTCTATGAGGGTTTCGGATTGCCTTTGCTGGAAGCCATGAGTTTCAGTCTTCCAATCATATGTTCTCGCATTCCTACCTCAGTTGAAGTATGTGAAGATAGTGCCTTATATTTTGAACCACAGGATATTAGTCTACTCAGTAAGCATATGTTATCAATTGTTAATGATGAAGTTATACAGACCACTATGAGAACAAAATCATTAACTAGATTCAACGCATTTAATGCGATACCACTTGAGCTAGATGAGTTGTTTTTGTGAGCCAGTAGAGTAAATAATACATTTAGACGAATATTATTCTCTTAAGCAGAAATCTAGATTTATATTTAGAAAAAAGATCATTTGAATGGAAGTATTAAGAACAGAAAATCTAACTAAGTACTACGGATCTATCAAAGCATTAGATAAACTAAATCTAGTGGTAGAACAAGGCCAGATCCTTGGCTTACTCGGTCCCAATGGAAGCGGAAAAACGACAACACTAGGTCTCTTATTGAGTATCCTCCATCCTACAAGCGGAAGTTTCACATGGTTTGAAAACAAGTATGGAGATAACCACCGACTCAAAATAGGTTCTATCCTAGAGACGCCTAATTTCTATTCATATCTCAATGCAGATGAAAATTTGAAAATTGTCAGCAGAATAAAAAAAGTTGATACTAGAGAGTTTGATGAGTTGCTTGAACTTGTAAGATTAAAGGGACGTCGTAAATCTCCATTTTCTACTTACTCACTAGGGATGAAACAGCGATTAGCGATTGCCGCTACAATGATCGGTAATCCTGAAGTTGTTATTTTTGATGAACCTACTAACGGACTTGATCCAGAAGGAATAGCAGAAGTAAGATCTACACTTAAGCAAATTGCATCATCTGGCAGAACAGTCATAATGGCCAGTCACATCTTAGATGAAGTTGAGAAGATATGCTCACATGTAGCCATCATCAAGCATGGTAAATTATTGGCGACAGGCTCAGTAGGCTCTATCTTATCTGATGATATTACTATAGAAATTTCAGGGATGGAAAGAGATAGACTCAAGCATTTCTTAGATTCTTACCCTAATATCAATACTGTTACCGAGCAAGGACTAATATTTGAATGTAGTGCTGATGCTGACTTAAACATTGCTGACCTCAATAGAAAGGCCGTTCAATCCGACATAAATATAACACATCTTGTTTCTAGAAAAAGGAGACTAGAAGAAGAATTCCTTACCATTACCAATCAATAGAAACAGAATAAAGATGTTAAGACTTATCCAACTAGAATGGGCCAAATTCCATAAAAACAATACGATAAGAATGCTCTTGTTGTTTTTTATGTTGTTTTTTCCTGCCTTGTTATATTTTGGGAAATTCAAAGATCAGGTTCCTGATGTAATTGCTGGTAAAATAAAAGTATACGGTTTCCCCGATATTTGGGAGACTCTAGGATACTCTGGTAATTGGACAATCTTCTTTTTTCTAGCGGCTTTAGTTATATACACGATCACAATAGAAGTATCTAATAAAACCATGCGCCAGAGTATCATAAATGGCTTGTCAAGAGAAGAATTCTTTCTTAGTAAAGTTATTAATGTTGTATTACTCTCTTTTCTGATTACGATCTTCTATTCTACCTTATCCTTAATTGTAGGAATAAAGAATTCTACGGATTTTACTTGGTCTATGGCTTTTGATAATAATTGGGCAGGGACAAGATTCTTTCTGATGAGTATGGGGTATTTATCTTTCGCACTTTTGTTTGCATTCATATTTAGAAAAGCAGGCTTAGCTGTATTTGCTTTTTTTGCTTATACACTGATAGAGCAAATATTTAAGTTATACTTAGGCCGAAAAATATCTCAAGAACTTGCTAACTATCTTCCTTTCAATGTGATTGAAGATCTTCACCCTAATCCACTATCAAAGTTAGCCAGTGGTTTTACTGAAGGGGTTTCAATACTACCGCATTCTCATGCTATGCTATTCTCACTTATCTATTCAATCCTCGCATTAGCTGCAGCTTATTGGATTTTCAAAAAAGGTGATTTATAAACGTTATAATTCTCTCCAATAAAATTATCTTTGTTACAAACATTATTTTTTGAAAAAGAGAATTTTAGTATCGGGAAGTACAGGACAGTTAGGCTCAGAATTAAAAGCTATTGCGAAATTATATAAACAATATAATTTTACCTTTTTAGATAGGTCAAGACTGGACTTAAGCAAGCCTACCAGCATTAAAAATGCTTTATCTAGAGGGTATGATTACTTTATAAATGCTGCTGCATATACAGCCGTAGATAAAGCAGAAACAGATACTA
>JALZVB010000186.1 GCA_023300835.1 Saprospiraceae bacterium
TATTATGTTTTTCAATCCTTTCTTTTTTGAGATGTTATTTGTTGTTGTAGAAGACATGATTTTCATATAAATCTAAACATTCAAACAGAGTGCTGCCAATTCATTTTGGCAGCTCTTCAATTTTCTTTAATAACCAATCTCTATAATGAAGATGTTCTGTACTGTTTACCAATTGAAGAAGTTCTATTTTAGTGTGCTTTCCTTTAATTATGCTTTTAAACATTTTAGTAAAGGCTAAACTAGCTTCTATTATTCTAGTACTGAGTTCCTTTTTATATTTTATAAAGCGTTCGTATGCTCTACAGAAATCTAACATAACGTCAATATCTTTTTCTGAATCATAGTAACTCCTAATAATTAAATGTCTTCTACTCATTTCAAAGAAAGTGTTTTTAAATTTGATTTCTTCTAATAGATTTAGAACTTGTTTATATTCTCCTTTTGAAAAACAAATTTGTGCTTTTATTACCTCTGATATACTTTCTAAATAATCATTATTCTTATCTAAGTTATGTTTTTTAAAAAATTTAGCTAACCAATCATAGTCTTCTAAATAAGACGCTATTGTAACTGTATTTTGTATTCTAGTAGAAGAAAGAAATCTCTTATCTAGAAAAAAATTATTAACGTTTCCTAATTTAATTATTGAGAACGTCTTATGTATTAAATCAGAATCTTGTCTCACGCCTTTAATAGCTAAATTAAGTAAGTAACTGTATAAAACTAGTTTCTCATTCACATGTAAATATTGGTGATATTGAAAAAAAAGTTCGCTAAAGTCATTAAGTCTTGATGATTCAAATTTATTGAATAAATCTCCTACCATTTGATATAATACTAGAACAACAGCATCAGTATTATCATTGAAACTAGTCATAACAGCTTTGTCTTGACTACATTCATCTAAGATATTATATCTGTTTGTAAGTTCAATATCAAATTTCAATTTACTTCCTTTACAAAACAAATCTAGATTATAAATAATATTTAATAGTGCCTCTTTATCTTTAATAATAGTATCATCTTCAATTCCATAATAGGCCCAATAAGAGATTTGTAATTTCCTAAGAAAGGAAAATAATTCTAAACCATTTTTCTTCTGATCTTCTACTTCGTTTTTTTCTGCTCTCAAAATTGCCTTCTTTAATAATTCAGATTTGTTTTGCCTAGCAAATCTTTTTATTAAAAGATAGTCTTGAATAAAAGTATTGCTCTTCATTTCCTCTATCGCAAGAAAATCTTCTAAGTAACTAGCAAGCGTACTATACAAATTAGATAAAGCCTTTTCATTAACATCCTTATCAAATACATATTTTATCACTTTACTTCTTGCCATTCTTTTCGCTTCATAATCAGTATGGGAATTAGTTAAGTATTCATGCACCTTATGTATTTGCTTGCTTCCAGAATGTATCCCTTTTAAATAATGACCAAATGCTCTCATTTCGTTCTTATCAATAGTGGAAAGTAGTTTAGAGAGGTGTGTGTTTTGCATGGTTATTTGTGTTAACAAAATGGATAATCATATAGGACGTAAAACTATAAATAGTAGTATAGGCAATTATTAATGGCCGAATAAATAACAGAATCTTAGCCTTTAAAAATCCAATTGTAATGAGTGTGAAACAAAGTTGAGGCAAGTCAATCAAATTAGTCCGATCACTTGAGAGTGGTCGGGTCAAACTGCACATTTCATCCGACCACTCCAAAGTGATCGGATGAATTCATACGCTGCCCCAAGTTTGTTATACACTCAATTGTAATAAGATCCACCAATTACAAAAAACAATACGAAGCTATACTATCCAAAATTCGTTTAAGTGCAAAACAAAATTGGCGTAGTATCCCTACATTCACGTCTTGTCATTCTGTAGAATAGCTTAAAATATTTGGCGGAATAAAATTTAATGTCGGGTGAGAAAGCAAAGAATAAAATTTATTTAAACAAATAAAAGGAAAAAATATGAGGAAATAAAATAATGCGTAATAAATATATTCCGCATGCAATCAATAAAGACAAATCTTTAGTTCTCATCCATACATTTTCAGTCAACAATTATATTTTAAATATCATAAAAAATTAATAGCCAGATATTTACATATAAATATATACACATGTAATTTTATTTATTTTACAAAAAAAACATATCTAATTCAGAATTTATGTATGCAATTGTTTTACATAAAACATTCAAATATTGAGGAAATCTTTCAAATTTGTGTTTGAAAAAAACAGATATAAATTAAATATTTACATTATACAATTAGAAAAACTGCTCTTAACTATATGGAAATAATTCAACAACAGTTAGTCCGTAAATTTAGAAAGACCTTACAATCTTCTTGGAAACAGTATCGAACGATCCATAAGGTAGAAGATAACTCGGATGCCTTCATAGAATTTTTAATAGATAATCAAATTATCAAAAAAGAAATTATCAGGCGCTATACCATTGTTCGAGAATTTAAAGAGCGTGCCGCTGATTTTAAAACGAAGAGTGAGCTAATTGCGCTGCTTAGTGAACGCTATCAACTATCGACTAGAGTGATCTGGAACTATATCCGACAATAAACAGCCGAAGACTACTTTTGAGTCTAAAAACCAAATGAAAGTGTTATTCTATTGCAAATTTGAACCCCTTTGGGGTTTGGATTTGCTTATAGATTCTATGTTACCAAAACTGAATAAAAACACTAACTTAATGAATTGTGTTATACTAACTCCTTTAGCTCTTGAATTTTCAGCGATCCAATCACATCTATCTAATTGGAAGCTTGTAGCTGATTATCCTTATTATGCAATTCAAGGTCTTTTCCAAGGACAGTATACTTCCTTCACAATTACAGTAATTGAATCTGGTTCTAAAACCAATCCAACTACCCTTGCTACAGAAAAGGCTATCAAAGCATTCACTCCAAATATCATTATCCTTACAGGTATAGCAGGTGGCGTCAAAGATGCAGGTATTGGTGATGTCGTAGTAGCCACCCAAGCTTATGGATATGAATCAGGAAAAGAAACACCTAATGGATTTGTTGTCCGGCCTAATGTTAAGCCATTCAGTTCAGAATTACTACTGCAAGCAAAAGCTACAGCTCGGCAATTAGCTCAAAAATCATATAGTATATTTTTTGGCCCAATTGCATCTGGTGATAAGGTAGTTGCGTCAACTGCCTCCCCCGTCTATCAGCGAATCAAAAAAAGTTATAACGATACCCTAGCCATAGAAATGGAAGCAATAGGTTTTGCGGAAGCGGTTGCTCCCTATAGGTCTATTCATGGGGTCAATATTCGGAGTATATCAGACTTACTAGATCACAAAACAACTAGTGATGAAGCTGGTACACAAGAACAAGCAGCAGCAAATGCTGCAAACTTTGTTTTTGAGTTCTTAGCTCAATTAAATCCTAAATCCTTAAATCTACCAACTATGGATACCCAAAAAATTCAAGAGATCGCCAAACAGACAGTTCAGTTAATTTTCCCTCTTTTAAAATTAGAGTCGATCAAAGAAATTGGCAACGAATTCAAAGAAGCTACCAATACTTCTATTCAAGAAATGTGGCAGTTCGTAAAACCTATTTTTATTGAGGAGTTTGATGCCGAAAAAGAAATGGGTAATGACCTTACTACTGAGACTGTCCAAACGGATTTGAAAAATGCTATTGAACGACAGTTGAAACGTTCGCTGAATAAGAATAAAGAGGAGGCAAAAGGATTAGCTCTTTTATTAGAAAAATATCAAGCTGCTAATCCTATAGCTGCTGTCTCTATTGCTAATAGTAAGAATGTGATTCAAGGGAGTACGATTTCTGCTGGAGGAAATGTTGT